>JAEWQS010000177.1 GCA_023399095.1 Bacillota bacterium | reverse complement strand
TCTCATCATCGGAAACCGCATTGTTAAGACCATCTGAACAAAGCAGTATCATATCATTTTCTTTAAGCTCGACGATAAAAGTATCCACTTCCACATCACATTCCGTGCCCACCGCTCGCGTGATGATATTTTTCTGAGGATGCCTTTCGGCATCTTCTTTCGCGATAAAACCACGGTCTATGAGCATTTGAACATACGAATGATCTTTTGTAATCTGAGAAATGGTACCGTCTCTATAGAGATATGCGCGCGAATCCCCTACCTGACCGATAATGACAATGCTGTCCGCAAACACAGCAACAGTTGCCGTTGAGCCCATACCTTTTCGGTTTGCATTGGCGCAAGATTCGTTCCATATGAGTGTATTTGCGTGACAAAGCGCATCTCTGACACTGTCTTCGTTGATAGATGCGGGTTCAACATCATCCAAAAATGACTTTACAGTATTAACAACGAGGCTGCTGGCCACATCACCCGCGTTGTGCCCGCCCATGCCGTCTGCGAGTATCGCATAGAAACCGATACCATCTTCGGGAATATAAACAGCGTCTTCATTGAGTTTTCTGACATTGCCTTTATGCGTTTTGGCGTAATAGATCATATTTGTCTCACTCTTCGTTTCAATTGTCCGCAAGCTCCTTCAATATCACTGCCCAGCGCTCGGCGCACGGTTGCGCTTAGCCCGAATTTTTCTAGTGTAGCGGCAAATACGTGGCTTTCCGTTTTTGATGGCGGCAGGAACTCTCCTGTCGCATGATTGAGTGGGATGACATTGATATGACAGTTGAGACCCTTAAGAATCCGCTTAAGAGCGTCTATATCTTCCTGCCCGTCATTAAAATCTCGAATCAATGTATATTCTATTATAATGCGGCGTCCTGTTTTTTTAAAGTAGACATTTGCCGCTTCTATAATTTCTTTGATTGTATATGCTTTTGCGATCGGCATCAATTGCTTGCGTTTTTCATCGATAGCCGAATGTAAAGACAGGCAAAGCGTGATGGATAGCTGTTCTTCAGCAAGCTTTAATATGCCGGGAACCAGGCCGCAGGTTGAAAGCGATATATGGCGCATACCGATGCCGAATTCAGCCTGTAATGCCCGGATGAATGTCGTTACATTATCATAATTGTCTAGCGGTTCGCCGCTGCCCATAAGCACCACGTTGGAAATCTCGCCGGATTCGCGCGCGGCAATGAGCTCAGAAAGCATTTCGCCTGCGGTTAGCTGGCGTACCAGACCCTCGATTCCCGAAGCGCAGAATACGCAACCCATACGGCACCCCACCTGAGTGGACACGCAAAGCGTGTTGCCGTGATGATATTGCATCAACACACACTCGATCAGATTGCCGTCCGTCAATTCGAGCAGATATTTGACTGTACCGTCTTGGGATGTGTGCTTTTGTGAAATTCGTGCGTAACCTTCGTTATAGCGCTCGCGAAGCATGATACGCAATGTCTTTGACAGGTTCGTCATTTCTTCAAAAGGCACACCCTTGCACAGCCAATATCTTAGCTGCTTGGCTGCAAACTTTTTTTCGCCAAGCTCTGTGAGCAGGTTCTCCAATTGTATAGTATCAAGCGATAAAAGATCGTTCATTGTCTCCTCATGACGGCATAGAAAAAGCCATCTGATCCGCATTGGTGCGGATAAAGTGTTTCCGGTGGCTTGCTGTACCAAAAAACATTCGACTTGTTTAGAAAAGCATCAGCAACGTTCTCATTCTCTTCTTTATTGATCGAACAAGTCATATAGGCGAACGTGCCGCCCTGCTTCACATAACGTGCGCATACCGTCAGTATTTCCAGTTGAAGCTTGCTTAAACTCTCAATATCTTCGGGCTTTCGCGTGTAGCGGATATCCGGATTATGCGACATGAGCCCCATAGCACTGCAAGGCGCATCTACAAGCACCACATCAAACTGCCCTTCCAGCGCCGGTTCAAACACGCGTGCGTCATGGAGTTCGGCCGTTGCATGTGAGACGCCAAGACGTTCATAATTCTTGCGTGTCATATCCAACCGGTGCTCATGAACATCCCATGCGGTAATAGCAATATCATTTTCTGTGAGTGCTGCCGCATAAGCGCTTTTGCCTCCAGGTGCGGCACAGCAGTCGAGCAGCTTGTCACCTTTTTTCACATCAACTGCCATCACAGCATGCATAGCGCTTTCCGACTGGACAGCCATTCTTCCGCTTGAGAATATATCGAGGTTTTCGATATCCGTTAAGCCGGAGATGGCATAGGCATCCTGAGTGTGACCGTTTTCGGCCGTTAAGCCCAGCGCTTGCAGTTGATCTAAAAATGTTTGCTTATCAGTTTTAAGCGCGTTCATACGCACTGAAGTGGTTGTGGGCGCTTTGTATGTCAGTAAATCATTTGCAAAATCATATCCGAAATCTTTTATGTATTTCTCGCATATCCATTCGGGATAACTGGCTTGCACACTAAGCGATTTTGCATCCTTACCCGTCGGATACTCAATTTTATCTTTTCCTTTATCCAGCGCGCGCAGCACAGCGTTCACAAAACCCGATGTTTGCGGCTTTATCTTCTTAGCGAGGCTCACGCTTTCGTTGACAGCAGCGTACCCTTGCGTGTCCATAAAAAGAAGCTGGCATGCGCCCAGCCTCAATATATTCCTGACACTGCCATGAACGCGTCCCGACTTGATAAAGCCATGAAGCGCATAATCAATTCGAATCAGATTCTCCAGCGTTGTTCTGAGCAGCAACGATACGAAATGCCTGTCCTCCGGTGAAAAAGACGAAGGAATATGTTTTTTGAGCGCCAAAGACGTGTAAGCGCCCTCGCGAAGCACGGCACTGAGCGCATTGTATGCAGCCTCCCGCGCATTCATTCGAAATGACTCCCGGGCAGTTTCTTGCCTCTTAGGTAATCGGATGGCGACATACGTTTGCCTCCGGGGGCCTGCATTTCTTCGATGCGCAGCAACTCTTCGCCAGTACCTATCACAAGACCAGTCTTTGCATCCGCAAAGACGATGTTCCCCGGTTCAGCGCTGCCTGTTTCTATTGAAGTTCGCCAGATTTTAATTGTGTCACCGCCCATATACGCGATACCGCCCATGATCGGATCAAATGCGCGTACGAGGTTATGAATGTCACGTGCGGGTTTTGTCCAGTCAATTTCAGCGAGCTCTTTTGAGAGCGGCGGATAATAGCTGGACATTGCTTCATCCTGCCGATTTCGTGTGGCTTTGCCGTTTTGTATATTTTCAATTGTTTCAACAAGAAGATTAGATCCAAGCACAGACAGGGACTCGTAGAGCTCACCGCCAGTCATGTTTTCGCCGATGGCCACCGCAGACGACATAATCATATCACCTGTGTCCAGCCCCTCATTCATGTACATGATGGTCACACCTGTACAGGTTTCGCCGTTGATAATGGCCCACTGTATGGGCGCAGCACCGCGGTATTTGGGAAGCAGCGATGCGTGAACGTTCAGGCAGCCAAGAGGCGGGATATCGAGTATTTCCTTGGAAAGAATCTGTCCGAAAGCGGCTGTCACAATCATATCAGGTGCAAGCGCCTTTAATGCCGCGACACCCTCCGGCGACTTGATTTTTTCAAACTGAAGCACGGGTATACTTTTACTCTCTGCGAGATCCTTTACCGGAGGCGGCACCAGCTTATGCCCTCGGCCGCTCTTGCGATCCGGCTGGGTCACCACTGCGGCAATGTCATATCCGCTATTTATCAGCTTTTCAAGACTGGGTACCGCAAACTGCGGCGTTCCCATAAAGACAAGCCTCATTCATCCTCCTCGATCATCTTGTCCACAAAGAGTATGCCGTCAAGATGATCAATCTCATGGCAGAAAATCCGCGCCAGCATTCCCGTGGCTTCCATTTCCTGCTCTGCGCCGTTCCTGTCAAGATAAGACACTTTGATGGTTTCAGGCCGCTTGACAGGGCCCCACTCATCGGGAAGTGACAAGCAGCCTTCTTCTTCAATCAACTCACCCGATTCACTTATTATCTTCGGATTGATCACTTCATAATACTTATCATCATACGAAATAACCGCAATACGGCGCAGCACGCCGATCTGCGGCGCGGCAAGACCGCCGCCGTCTTCAACAAAAAGCGTTTCCTTCATATCATCCAGCAGCGTCAATATATGCTGGTTAATGGTCTTTACCTCGCGGGAAACCTTCCTCAGCGCCTCGTTGTCTTCTCCTAAAACAATGTCTCTTATCGCCAAATTTATACTCCCTCTTTTTCTTGTTCTTTTTCTTGTTCTTTTTCTTGTTCCTGAATCATTTTATCAACAAATAAAATACCGTCAAGATGGTCTATCTCATGGCAAAATATTCTTGCCGTAATGCCTTCTACCTCAATTTTTTTCCTTTTGCCGTTTCTGTCAACATAAGCAACCGTTAATTTATCGGGTCGCTTCACACGGCCTCTCACGCCAACAACAGATAGACAGCCTTCCTCTTCAATTGCTTCTCCGGAGGCGCTTATAATCCTTGGATTAATGATCTCATAGTATTTATCGTCGTAATTGATTATCGCAATTCGGCGCAGCACACCGATCTGCGGCGCGGCAAGGCCGACGCCCTCTTCCACCTTGAGCGTGTCTTTCATGTCGTCCAGCAGAGTCAATATATGCTTGTTAATGCTGCTTACTTCTCGCGATTTTTTCCGTAAAGCCGGGTTATCGGTTCCCGTTACGATATCCCTGATTGCCATAATTCCCTCTGTCCCCCTATATCATACTTTGCGGATTGATTTCCATTCCGTAAGTACATTCCTTATAGTGCTTTGTATCTGTATAAATATATAATCTTTTTCGAAACTGTGCAAGGCTTGCGTCGTTGAGCACCTTAATGAGTACTTGCCATCGTGTATGCCCTTGTATTTTCTTGATGGGTGCCTCTCCATAATCAAACAAAAGCAGGTTGTCAAAAACATCCGCAAACGTATCACGAAAGCCCTTTTCGAAATCGAGGCACGCTTCCCTCACCGGATCTTCTTTTTTTCCAGTAAATATGAAGCGGAAAAACACCGAATACGGCGGCAGCAACGCCGCACGCCGTACGTTCATCTCTTCCTCAAAAAAGCCTTCATAGTCATGCTTTCTGGCGTAGTCAATAGCGTAGTGATCGGGTGAATATGTTTGAACAATCACCTTTCCCGGGTCTTTTCGCCCTGCTCGCCCGGCCACCTGTTCCAATAGCTCGAACGTTTTTTCCGGACTGCGGTAATCGGGAATAAAAAGCGAGTTGTCTGCAGTCACCACGCCCACAAGTGATACGCGAGCAAAATCAAGCCCCTTGGCGATCATTTGAGTGCCAATCAGTATATCGGCTGCACCGTTTTTAAACTGTTCATATATCTTTAAATGCGCGTCCTTGCCGCGCGTTGTATCCATGTCCATACGCAATACGCGCGCCTCTGGGAAACGCGCTTTCGTTTGTTCCTCCACCTGCTGCGTGCCGATGCCATAGTGCTTTAGGTACGGCTTCCCGCACGCGGGGCAAACGTCTCTTAATTTTCTTGTGCGCCCGCAGTAGTGACACATCAGCGCCCCTCGGTTCGCATGATAGGTCATCGTAACTTCGCAGCGGTCACAATACTCCACATACCCGCAACCGCGGCACATCACAAACGTAGAATAGCCGCGCCTGTTGATAAAGAGCATCACTTGGCGGTGCTTTTCAAGCGCATCGCTAATTTCATTATACAAAAGACCTGAAAAAATGGTTCTGTTTCCGCTTACCACTTCGTCGCGCATATCAACAATTTCCACAGCGGGCAGCTTGAGCCCAAACAAGCGTTTTGGCATTTGCACTAGCTGATAAATACCGTTTTTAGCCTTGATGTAGCTTTCCACGGAAGGTGTGGCAGAGGCAAGCACGAGTGACGCATTTTCGATGTTGGCGCGCATGCGCGCCACCTCGTGCGCGGTGTATTTGGGGTGCATGTCCGATTTGTAGCTGGATTCATGCTCTTCGTCAATGATAATAACGCCAATGTCATTAAGCGGCGCGAACACCGCCGAACGCGCGCCGATAACCACCTTTGCACGACCAGTCGCCATGCTTTTCCACTCGTCATAGCGCTCACCGGCGGTGAGTGTGGAATGGTACACTGCGATTTCCTGCCCGATTCGCCTTTCAAACATGGACACGAGCTGCGGTGTCAGCGATATTTCGGGAACCAAAACAATTGCGTTTTTGCCGCGTTTCAGGCAGTCGCGTACGATATGGATATAGACCTCCGTTTTACCGCTGCCGGTAACGCCGTGAAGCAAGTACTTGCCGGTGGCGGAAAGAATCGTATTCGCGGCACTAAGCTGATCATCTGTGAGTATGAAATCTTCCTCGCGCTCCGCTGTTTTTCGCGGGCTGCGAAGTGTTTCTACTGTACGCAGCTCAAGCAAGCCTTTTTTCACAAGCGCGTCACGCGCGGATGCGCTGCCGGGAACAAGCTCTTCAAGCGCGGCTGTCTTAAGGATTCCGTAATCGCACATTGTATTGAGTATATCGAGCTGCTTCGGGGCTTTTGGTTTGCCGTCTGTCGTCTTCAGAGAACGCACAGCTTCCTCAAACACTTCATTATCTAAACAAAAAACAAGCTCACGCTCCAGCTTGTCCCCTATGCGCCCGCCGCGCATTTCTGCGGGAAACATCAGCCTTAAAGCCACGGCAAGTGTCGTATGGTAATAACGGCGCATGATGCCTGCCAGCTTGATCTGCCCCGGAGTGAGCGCAGCGAAATCCGAAAGCACCTTAACGATGCTTTTTATATCATTGCCTTGGTATTCACAGTCTTCCGAAAGTCCGATAATATAGCCTTCGCGCAAGGTGTTGGCGCGTCCGAACGGGACATGGACACGAAACCCCACATCCAGCGTTAATTCATCGGGAACGAGGTACTCAAAAACCCTGTCTACTTCAGAATGAATAATGTCGATTATGACCTTTGCGTACATCAGATTACCTCGCGGTTATCCTTTGATATTGCGAAAAAAGCACATCCATGATGCGCTGCGATAATGCGGTTTTACTTTCACTTCCCAAATCCTGCGACGTGCCGTCTTTGAAATATAAAACGATATTGTTGCTGTCAGATTCGAATCCCTCGCCTTTGCGCGACACATCATTGAGCGCGATGATGTCAAGATTCTTTCTGCTCATTTTCGACGTGGCATTGGATTCGAAGTCCTGTGTCTCTGCTGCAAAGCCCATTAGCAACTGATTATCACTTTTGCTTGCGCCAAGCTCCTGTAATATGTCCTTGGTGCGAACCAGCTCCAATGTCATGTCCGCCCCTTTTTTGATTTTCTGGCTGCTGATGGTCTTTGGCGTATAGTCCGCAACGGCTGCTGCCATAATGATGATATCGGCCTGCATGCCAAGCTCAAGCATCTGAGAGGCCATATCGGCGGCAGAGACCACATGCACCATACGAGCCTTAAGCGGTGCTTCCAGCGCCACAGGACCGGACACAAGCGTCACATCGGCGCCTCTGCTTATCGCGGCCTGTGCGAGGGCATAGCCCATTTTCCCGGTGGAGCGATTAGATAAAAAACGGATCGGATCAATCATTTCTCGCGTGGGCCCTGCGGACACCAGCACGCATATACCCGTCATATCGTGAAGCGATTTGAATATATCCAGCGCATAGTCAATGATTTCATTGGGTTCCTTCATTCGCCCGGGGCCGATATCACCACAGGCGAGCGCCCCTTCGCCCGTATCCATCACATAATAGCCGCGCTTTTTTAGCAGAGAAATATTGTGCTGCGTAGCTGAATCCGCGTACATGCCTTCGTTCATAGCAGGCGCAAACACAACCGGACAGTCAGCCGCAAGCAGTGTCGTTGTGAGCATATCATCAGCGATGCCTGCAGCCGCTTTTGCAAGTATATCCGCCGTTGCGGGCGCAATAATAAGCATGTCTGCTTTTTTAGCCAGCGAGACATGCTTCACATCGAACTCTTCTTTTCTCTCAAATGTATCGGTGAGCACAGCGTTGCCTGTGAGTGTTTCAAACGTGACTGCACCAACAAATTTAAGCGCATTTTGCGTCATCAGTACATGGACGTCGTAGCCCTTTTTTTTAAGTGCGCTGACGAGATAAGCCGACTTATAGGCGGCAATACCACCCGATATGCCGACAACGACCGTAAAAGGCATGGCTTTCAGCCCTCTTCAGGTGATATGTATGTAATCTTGTCTGTAAATATCTCCTTAGCAGCCTGAGATACGGGATTTGCTTCAGGCGTCTCTGTCAGAGGTTCGGCGCCGTCCACCAGTTGGCGTGCTCTTTTGGCCGATTCCACAACAAGCGTATAGCGGCAATCCACCTTTTCTTTAAGTTCACTTACTCCTGGGTACATCATATTAAATCACTCCTTTGTTTCGTCTTCATAGCGTGTCACTTTTAATTTTTCCGCTGTCATAATCGCTTCAATCCGGCATACAACATCGTCCACGTTTTTATTGACGATTCTGTAATCGTATTCTCGCATAAGCTTCATTTCCGCGCTCGCTTTCCCAAGCCTCGCTTCAATTTGTTCCTTCGTTTCGGTTCCCCGGCTGCGTATACGATTTTCCAGTTCCTCCATTGAGGGGGGTACCAGAAAGATGTATACACCCTGCGGATACGCTGACTTTACTTTTAAAGCACCCTGGACATCGATTTCAAGCAACACATCCTTGCCTTGATCTATCGCTGCATCCACGAAGCTTTTGGGTGTTCCGTAATAATTCGAGAACACATCTGCATATTCCAGAAACTCGTCTTGTTTGATGAGATTCTCAAACTCATCATGTGTTTTGAAAAAGTAGCTTACGCCATCTATTTCTCCCGGTCGCGGTGCACGTGTGGTGCAAGAAACTGAAAGGGAAATATCTTTACGCTTATTTAAAAGCGCTTTACACACGGTTCCTTTTCCGGTACCCGATGGGCCGGAAAGAACAATCAACAGCCCTTTCCCCATGCGCTATTCCTCTGAGTCATCGTCCTTGTCGGACAAGCGGTGAGCCACTGTCTCGGGCTGAACAGCCGAGAGAATCACATGATCGCTGTCCGTGATGATCACGGCGCGTGTGCGTCTTCCATATGTGGCGTCAACCAAATTGCCTTTTTGCCTTGCCTCCTGAATGATGCGCTTGATCGGTGCAGATTCAGGGCTCACGATCGCAATCAGCCTGTTGGCTGAAACGATGTTACCAAAACCGATGTTAATCAGCTTGATCGCCATTGTCTATCCTCCATAAATTATTCAATATTTTGAACTTGTTCTCGTATTTTTTCAATAATGCTCTTGCCTTCAATCACCGCGGCAGTGATGTCAAAATCCTGCGACTTAGATCCGATGGTATTAATCTCACGGTTCATTTCTTGCACCATAAAATCCAGCTTGCGGCCAACTGCGTTTCTATCACCTGCCGCTTTTCTGAATTCGGTAATATGTGTGCCGAGACGTACGATCTCCTCTGTCACATCGGCTCTGTCTGCCATAAGCGCCACCTCAGTGTTAAAGCGCGATTCATCTATCTCTGTATTGGCGATAAGCTCTGATATTCTCTGTCTCAGCCTAGCAGCATACTCGCTGATGATCATATCTTTTCTCCCGTCAACACGAGAGCGGATGGCTTCAAGAGCGTCCAGACATTCGAGAATATTCACCTTTAACGATTCGCCTTCACGCAAACGCATGCCTTCCAGCGCCTCAATGGCTTGCCGCGACGCGTTTTGCACGAGACGCGAGAGACAATCCTCATCTTCGCTTTCTTCCTGAATCACGATCATATCAGGAATGCGTATCATGTGCGAAAGCTGCAAGTCGTCTTTGATGCCTGTTTCCGCTGCGGCATGCCGCGCGGCTTCCAGATAAGAACGCATGAGCCCTAAATCAGCAATTGCCGTCTTGGCATCGCTCTCAAATGCGCTGTAATTCACAAACACATCGACGCGACCGCGAGTAAGCTTATCTTTAATGGTTTTACGAATAAGCTCCTCGGTAAAGCCAAGCGTCCGCGGAATGCGGATATTGATATCTAAAAAACGGTGATTGACCGTCTTTAGTTCTATCGTCAGCTTTCTTCCATCTTTTTCGACTTCAGCACGTCCGAAGCCAGTCATGCTACGCAAAATACACTTCGCCCCTTATTCCATCTATTAAGAATTGATTATAGCACATTGTTTGGAAAATAATAAGCGTTTTCATCAATTTGCTTAAAATATTATCGATTTTCTCCCATTCTTACAACAGGCGTATAAAATTACTGCGCCGCGGCCTTATACAAGCTGACGTTTCAGCTTGAAACCGGACGCTGTATTGTATGACAAATGCAAAAACTATGCCTTGTCAAGCTCCTCGAGCGCAATACTGTTGACAACCTGCGGGTTGGCCTGACCCCGAGTCGCTTTCATCACCTGTCCCACAAAGAATGTCAGCGCCTTTTGCTTGCCGCCTTTAAAATCCGCCACGGGGCCCGGATTCTTTGCGATGATATCGCGTATCATGCCGCGAATCTCATCCGTATCGCTGATTTGTGCAAGCCCTTTTTTCTCAACAATGGCAGCCGGAGATTCGCCCGTGCGAAAACTTTCCTCAAAAACGGTCTTTGCGACAGTGATATTGACCTGCCCCGTTTCAATAAGCTTGAGCGTCTCTGCAAGATGAGAAGGTTTAACAGGATTATTTTCCGGCAGAATGCCGTCTTCCTTTAAAAGCCGAAGCAGATCTGTCATGATGAGATTGCAAACCTTCTTCGGTTCATTATATTCAGCGAGGCAAGCGTCAAAGAACACGGCTATGTCACGTTCGGCTGTCAGCACGCCTGCGTCATATTCAGACAATCCCATGTCCTCGATATATCGTTTTTTCTTCGATTCGGGCAGTTCAGGCAGGCTGTCTTTGAGCTGCTTGATGCGCTCATCCGATAAAGTGACCGGCACAAGATCAGGGTCGGGGAAATAACGGTAATCGTGCGCTTCTTCCTTGCCGCGCATGGCATAGCTTTTTCCCTTCACGTCATCAAAACGACGCGTTTCCTGCTGAATCGTACCGCCATCCTCAAGAACAGCGATTTGCCTGGCACTTTCCACTTCAATCGCGCGGTAAACCGCTGAAAAGCTGTTGAGGTTTTTCATCTCTGTCCGCGTCCCAAACACCTCACTGCCTTCCTCGCGAACGGATACATTGACGTCACAGCGAAGTGATCCCTCCTGCATCTTGCAGTCGGATACACCTGTGTATTGCATAATGCTTTTTAACGCTTCAAGAAAAGCCTTGGCTTCTTCTGCGCTGCGCATATCCGGCTCTGTCACAATTTCGATAAGAGGCACGCCGCAACGGTTGTAGTCCACAGCGGTGCCGGCACAAGCGTCATGCAGCAGTTTGCCTGCATCCTCTTCCATATGAATGCGCGTGATACGTATGCGCTTTTCCTTTCCGTTTACAACAATATCAACATACCCTTCCTTACAAATCGGCAGATCAAATTGAGATATCTGATATGCCTTAGGCAGGTCGGGATAATAATAGCCCTTGCGATCCATTTTGGAAAAGTTCGCGATTGTACAGTTGGTTGCAAGGCCTGCCCGCGCCGCAAATTCAACGACCTTTTGATTGAGTACAGGAAGCACGCCCGGCATACCGGTGCAAATGGGACAGCAGTGTGTATTGGGTTCGCCGCCAAATTTGTTTTCGCAGGAACAGAATATTTTCGTATTTGTCGCAAGCTCGACGTGTACCTCAAGACCGATCACGGTTTCGTATGTCATCACTGCTCACCCCCCTTAAATGTCGGCGCTCCGATGGGCGTCAGTGTTTGTTCAAGCGCATATGCCGTACGCAGCATCACCTGTTCTCCCAGCGGCTTAGCTATAAGCTGAACGCCGATGGGAAGCCCGCCGCGGCTCAAGCCAAACGGCATGGATACCGCAGTCAGGCCTGCGATGTTCACCGGAACGGTATAGATATCCGTCATATACATCTGCAGCGGATCGCTCTTTTCTCCCGCAACAAATGCCGGGGTCGGCGCGGTGGGCGAAAGAATGCAATCGTATTTTTCAAACAGTGCATCAAAGTCTCGCTTGATGAGTGTTCTCACTTTAAGCGCTTTTAGGTAATACGCGTCATAGTATCCCGAACTGAGCACATAGTTGCCGAGCATCATGCGGCGCTTGACCTCAGCGCCAAAGCCTTCATTGCGGGACTGAACATACATATCCACAATGCCATCGTAGTTTTTGGCACGGTGTCCGTATTTAACACCATCGTAACGGGACAGGTTTGATGTCGCCTCTGCCGAAGAGATAATGTAGTAAACGCTGAGCGCGTAATCAAATGACGGCAGTGTGGTTTCCTCCACAACCGCTCCAAGCTCTTGATACTTCTTTATGGCGCTATTAAGTGCGGCTTTGGCGTCTTCACCTAAGCCTTCCGCGAAATATTCTTTGGGAACGCCGATTTTAAGACCCTTCACGCCGTCCTTTAACCCTTGCATATAATCGGGATGCTGCATATCGATCGATGTGGAATCGCGTTTGTCGTGACTGCAGAGCGCATTGAGCGAATAAGCCGCGTCTTCGATTGTGCGCGTAAACGGGCCTATCTGATCGAGAGACGAAGCGAAGGCCACGAGACCGAAGCGTGATACCGCACCGTATGTGGGCTTTAACCCCACGACACCGCAGTATGACGCAGGCTGGCGGATGCTGCCGCCCGTATCGGAACCAAGAGCCAGCGGCGCAAAGCCAGCTGACACAGCCGCAGCACTGCCGCCCGACGAACCGCCCGGAACACGCTGCAAATCCCAAGGATTCGCTGTGGTTTTAAATGCGCTGTTTTCAGTTGACGAACCCATTGCAAACTCATCCAGATTGGACTTAGCGAGCGTTATGATACCAAGAGATTTGAACCTTTCGATAACATGAGCGTCATATGGTGGGACAAAGCTCTCCAGCATCTTGGAGGAACATGTGGTGGGTATGCCTTCGGTGCAGATATTATCCTTAATGATGGCGGGGATTCCGTCAAAAGCACTTTTTTGTTCCCCTTTGGCGCGTCTTTCATCAGCGCGCTTTGCTTGTTTTATGGCCTGCTCACCGCAAACACAATTTAACGCACGCAGCTGCGGTTCTTTTTCCGAAATTCTGTCCAGCAAACCTGAAACGAGCTCTGTGGCGCTTATTTCTTTTGCCTCGAGCTTGTCCATAGCCTGCTTCATGCTCAATTCATATGCTTTCAATGTGTCACCTCATTCAACAACCTTGGGCACGATGAAACACCCGTTTTCACGTTCGGGTGCGTTTGCCGTCAGTTTATCGTTATCCATGCTCTTCTCAACCGCATCCCGCCTCAGCACGTTTTCCACTCCTTGAATATGCGCTGTTGGCAAAACTCCCTTTGTATCCAATTCTTCAAGGCGCTGTGCGGACATTAATATGGCTTCAAGATGATGTTGATATTGTTTTTTTTCTTCGTCGCTAAAGCTCAACCGTGAAAGCGTCGCTATTTTTTCCACTTCGGAAATGGGAACCTGCATGCCGTCCTCCTAAAAATCATTATTTCATGCTTAAGTCGTATATATAAGTGGCATAAAAGGCGTTGTTAACGTCGCCTAAATAATCGATAAAGTATAACATACCCGTTGCTGATGTGGCAAACTCGTTTGTGCTGCTAAGCGCAATTTCATCCAGAGTGCCTTTTGCCACGTCATATTCATAAAGACTATAAGGATAGTTGACTGTTGGATCTTTAACCATGGCATCCAAATAATAAGCCTTGCCGCTCTGCATGAAACCGAAATTTTCGATAACAGTATCTTGAACGATATATTGTGTTTCGCCAGAATCGATATCACATAGCTTAAGGCTGGTCAACACTTGCTCGTCTTGCGGAGGTTTCGTTTCCAACACAAGCAGATAGTTTGAATCCGGTTGGACACGAATATCAACACCACTGGTAATCTCACGCCGTGTTTCACCGATCTCATAAACTTTTCCAGCCACACTGTCCGCAAAAAACAGTCGCCCCTGCCAGACAGCGACATGACCTTCTGCCCCCTCTTGTTCTTCCACAGCTTCAATTCTAAAGCTGCCTTCATCAGAAAATGTGCAGGATTTCATCTGCTTTGTGGCATCATTTCCTGTCATCGCAAAAAGCGTATCGCTTGCATCTGACCACGCGAAATCAACCGTTTGGCTTCCAAAGCCCTCTTCACCCAGATTGATGAGAATTCTGCTCTCGAAATCGTACACATAAAGCACTCTGTTTTCGATGGATTCATCGAGTATGGCCACATAACGTCCGTCAACCGAAAAATCAGCTTTTTGAATTCCAAAGAATTCAGATGCGTTAATACTTTGTGAACGTCCAGTTGAGTCCTGAGTCCATAGCCGTTCCGACATGAGAAACTTATCCTGTTCAAACACCGGCTCATCAGGCTTATAAGGACGAGAAAAAGCAATGCGGCCGTCCGAAGCAGTGGCAAGATATCTCCCATTGTCTAGCAGCACGGACAGCTTAGGATATACCCCGTCTTTCATAAGCACATGCCTGCCCTCTACCTGCAAGTATCCAATGCTTGTGATAAAATCAGGCAGTGCATTCTTTGACAAATCTATGATAGATAAAACTGCGTCGGGCAAAGCTTCCTTAAGCGGTGCTTTAATATTTTGCATATAGCTTTCTGCTTCTTCTTTTGTATCGAAAGGCTTCGAGATAAGCAGCTTGTTTTGAAGGTCACTGCACAAAACCGGCAGCATGTCGATTGTATCCGGCCAGCGTCCCTCCTGATGCTCATAAAATGAATTGGACACACAATAATACTTTGTACCTTCATTTTCTTTTTTGGGAGTTAACGTTATTGTCAGGTTGCCATCTTCTTCAATCACATCAAAGCTTGCCGATCTGGAAAGCTGTATATAGATGATTAGTGAGTTGTCATCGGCCGGAATCTCACTGAACAATCCCAGAACAAAATCGGAAATAGCCCATGAGGGTTTTTCCTCATCATACGACCAGAAGCTGATGTTTTCAAAACGTATCATCAGCCGCTGCGGTTGAGCAAGCAGATTGATCGCGTAAGCGGGCAGCTCCGTGAGCTTAGATTCAGGATGCCCCGCTTTGCGATTGCCGCTAATGAGAGAAAATGTCACCACCGTTTTGTCATTCGGCTGTGCAATGTCGACATTATTTAAGTTTATATTTTTCGCATCAGTAGCGACACCGCCAGTTGCTGACTGAGGTGCTCTTTCCTGATCATTAACAGGTATACAACCGGCCAATAAACTGCTTATTAATATAAGTAGCGCTATAAGAAAACGCAGTTTTTTCAACTGTATCCCCCTTAACATTTAATGAGCTTTGCCGCATGCTGCGACGCTTTCGCTTTTATCTCCTCAATATCTCCGAAAGTGATGTTTCCGTTTTCATATAGTATGTCGCCGCCGACCATTGTAAGCTTGACATCTGCATCCGAACCACTGTACACGAAATGATGCAGCAGATTCGTCTTGGGGCAGTAACGCACACCGGACGTATCTATCACCACAAGGTCTGCTTGTTTACCCGCTTCAATGCTGCCGGTAATCTGTTCCAACCCCAACGCTTTGGCTCCGTTGATAGTGGCGATCTTGACAGCCGTTTTTGCAGGAATCAACGTTGGCTGACGATTCACGCCTTTTTGGAGCAGCGAGATAAGTGTCATCTCTTCCATCATGGATAGGTTGTTATTGCTGGCCGCGCCGTCTGTCGCGCAGCTCACATTGACACCCGTCTCCATCATTTTTCCCACACGCGCAATACCGCTGCCGAGCTTAAGATTGCTGCCGGGACAAGAGAGGACGCTGATGTCCTTCTTCGCCATCACGGCCATATCCTCGTCGCTGATCCAGACGCAATGAGCCGCCATCACAGGAAGCTCCAAAAGACCAAGGCTGTTCAAAAGGCCGATTGGCGTTTTGCCGTGCCGCTCAATGCACTCATTGTGCTCGCCATAAGTTTCAGAAATGTGCACATGGATGCGCGAGTTCTGCTTTTGCGCAAGCTGTCCGATCTTTTTAAACATTGCAGGGCTTACCGTATATTCAGCATGCGGACCGATCACCGCATTCACGCGTTTATAGTCCTTAACGATGTCGAAAAGTGCAGCCGCTTTTTCAAGACGCATGTCGCCCTGTCCGTCAATATCAAGCACAGCCGTCGAAATTAGGGCACGGATGCCGGCGTGGTTCGCTGCTTTGGCTATCTGCTCAGTGAAGTTATACATATCCGAAAAACACGTGATGCCGCCCGCAACCATTTCTGAGATCGCAAGCATCGTGCCCCAATAAACAGCCTCTTCATTAAGCTTTGCCTCGGCGGGCCATATGCTGTTTTGCAGCCAGTCCATCAGTGCCATGTCGTCCGCATAGCCTCGCAGCAGATTCATTGCCACATGCGTGTGCGTATTGACGAAGCCGGGTGCGATAATACCCCCGTTAGCATCTATTGTACGCGCAACTGCGATATCAGGAGCCTGTGCTTCTGGTCCTGAATAGACAATTATGTCATCTTTGACTATAACACAACCTTCCATACAATCGCTAGGCGCGTTGGCCGTAATCAGATAGCCGTTATTGATTCGTACACTCATTTCGTTTCTCCAAACATATAGGTGCGTTGCTCATCGCTCAGAGAATCAATGCTGATGTTCATCGCTTTGAGCTTTAGCCTAGCCACTTCTAAGTCTATATCTCTCGGTACGCTGAAAACCTTGTTTTCCAGTTTCCCCTTGTTTTGAACAAGGAACTTAAGCGACAGTGCCTGAATAGCAAAGCTCAGATCCATAATTTCTGCCGGATGTCCATCTCCCGCAGCCAGATTGACAAGCCTGCCTTCAGCGAGAAGGTATACCGTCTTTCCGCCAAGATCATAAGCCATGATGTTATGGCGCGCCATATAGCTGCTTTTAGCGAGCGATTCAAGCCCGGGGATGCTTATTTCCACGTTGAAATGCCCCGCATTTGAGAGTATCGCCCCATTCTTCATCTTCTTGAAATGTTTTTCGCATATCACATCATTGCAGCCGGTCACTGTGACAAATATATCACCAAGACTTGCGGCTTCGTCCATCGTCATTACGTCGTATCCGTCCATGGCCGCTTCCATAGCACGGATGGGATCAATCTCTGTCACGATAACGCGTGCACCAAGGCCTTTGGCTCTGAGTGCAATGCCTTTGCCACACCAGCCATAGCCCGCAACCACAACGGCCTTGCCAGCCACCACAAGGTTTGTGGTGCGCATAATACCGTCCCAAACGGATTGCCCCGTACCGTAGCGATTATCAAATAGATGTTTGCAGTCTGCATCGTTCACAGCGACAACAGGGAACAACAGTGATTTATCACGCTCACGCGCTCTGTAGCGAAGCAAGCCTGTGGTTGTCTCTTCACAAGAACCAATGACGTTTCGAGCTTTGCTTTTATCTCTCGTATGCAGTGCTTCGGAAAGGTCTGCACCGTCATCTATCACGGCATCGGGCTCATTATCCAGTGTCATGGATATGTGCCGCTCATATTCCTTCGCGGTGGCAGCGTGCCACGCGAATACATCAATCCCTCCGTTCACCAATGCTGCGGCGACGTCGTCCTGCGTGGACAGCGGATTTGAACCCGTTACAGACATCAAAGCGCCTCCGCTTTTGAGCACGCGGCATAGGTATGCGGTTTTCGCCTCGAGATGTACAGAAAGCGCTACCTTAACATCCTTAAAGGGCTTTTCGATCTCGAATCTTTTCTCAAGAAACGAAAGCACCGGCATGTGCTTTTTAACCCATTCGATTTTCATCTCCCCTGCGGACGCCAGCTTGATGTCTTTGATTTCACTCATATTACAGATCCTTTACAACGTTTTTTAAATAAGCACCAAAGCTTTGGCTCAAATCATCACGACTCAAAGCAAATTCCACGGTGGCCTTCAAAAAGCCGAGCTTGTCTCCCACATCATAGCGTTTGCCTTCGAACTCATAAGCATACATGCCCTGCGAATTCGTCAGTGTTTTCAACGCGTCTGTGAGCTGTATTTCGCCATTTTTACCCGGCTGCTGAACAGCCAATATATCGAATATTTCAGGCGTAATAATATAGCGTCCGAGTATTGCAAGGTTTGACGGCGCCTCATCTGCTGAAGGTTTTTCTACAAGATCTTTCACCTCATGCAGCCGTCCTCCGTTTATATCGTTTGCAGGATCAATCACGCCATATTTATCTACGTCTGTTTTATCCACACGTTGGACGCCGAGCACAGAAGCACCTCTTTTTTCATAGACCTCCATGAGTTGTCCGATTGCTGGCTGCTCAGATACCACCACATCGTCACCCAGCAGCACCGCAAACGGCTCATTCCTAACGAAATCCCGCGCACAGCCGATGGCATGCCCCAGTCCCATAGCTTCCTTCTGACGAACATAAAAAACGTTGACAAGATGCGAAATGTCCTCAACCATGTTTAGCAGTGAGGTGTTGCCTTTTCTTTTGAGCTCGGATTCGAGTTCATACGACTTGTCAAAATGATCTTCGATATTGCGTTTACCGCGTCCTGTGATAATCAAAATGCTTTCGATGCCTGCGTTTATCGCTTCCTCTACGATATACTGAATCGTAGGCTTATCAACGATGGGCAGCATTTCTTTGGGCTGTGCTTTTGTTGCGGGTAAAAAACGCGTGCCGAGACCGGCCGCCGGAATCACCGCTTTTTTAATTTTCATTTATAACCTCCAGTTTTCCCCATAACCAATATATTATACTATATACCGTGTATAGGATTAATAACTTTTTTGTGAATAATAAAGTGAAACTTCATAATAAGTTAAAGTATAACGGATATAAACAAAGAAATAAACCGTAAAAACAAATTGTTAAACGGTTAAATAATTCTTGGTGATGTTCGAGTCATCCCGGTGGCCAGCCAAGCGAGCGCCCGCCAAACAGATGAAAATGCAGATGGTTGACGGTTTGTCCGCCATCTTTTCCTGTGTTGGCAACCACACGGAAACCGTCTATAAGACCGAAATCAGCCGCAAGCTTTTGAACCACCTGCATCATGTTCGCAACTGTATCGAAATCTGATGTTTCGAGCGCCGCCAAAGAATCGATGTGCTTCTTTGGAATTATCAAAACATGGACAGGCGCCTTTTTATCAATATCATGAAAAGCGAGTACCTTATCATCCTCATAGACCTTGGAAGATGGAATCTCC
>JAEWQS010000167.1 GCA_023399095.1 Bacillota bacterium | reverse complement strand
AAATGACCCGCGCCAAAGTATAGTAAGCTTCCGATAGCGCCGATCATCATCGGCCAGTTTCCTTTGAGGTTTTGTCGGTTCATGATACGTCCTCCTAAAACTTTTTGTGGTAGTAGATTTTCAGCGCACAACGGGTGATCAATAAAAACAGCGCACAGCCTGCTAATGAGAAGAATACGATCTCGTTAAAATAACCAGCTACGATGCCTCCAATCAGTATGGCGACAGTGCAAACGTACATCGCATTACCGCCGATCTTCATCATAATTAGCTTGTGGCGTTCGTCGTTTTCGGTATAATAGGCGGCCTTTAGCTTCTCATCATTGTTCAAAAGCCATATATATCGGCCAATCAGAAAACCGAATACGATGCAGACCGAAAACAGTATGCCCGTCTGGAAGCCGCGAAGAAACTCGGAAAATTCATTTGCTCCGATCGCGCGGAACGTGCCCGACTCATTCAATATCAGCAGTGCAATCAACGCGGCTATACTCACGCATAGTACCACAATTCTCACTTTCAGTGACATTTTATATTGCTCCATTTATATATCCTCCACATCGGAAAAATCAAAAACATCTTCAATGCGCAGATGAAAATA
The DNA here is from genome assembly GCA_023399095.1 of Bacillota bacterium. GTDB lineage: Bacteria > Bacillota > Clostridia > Christensenellales > SZUA-584 > SZUA-584. The sequence continues at coordinate 7,084 of JAEWQS010000167.1, read as the reverse complement.
CCGCGCGATTTTATAGGCCAGCACCAGCGATGCCGTATATTTGCCGCACTCGATAGAGGTGATCGTTTGGCGCGTGGTGCCCACGGCCAGTGCCAGCTCCTCCTGAGACAGCTTATTTTTCTTTCGCAGTTCTCTGATTTTTGTGTTCAAATATAACATCTCCTTCGCAAAGCATGCTTTGCAAAAATAGCATAGTATACTTTGCGCGAATTGTCAAGCGTGCTTTGCAAAAAGAATATAAAATCATACCAACGTGGGTGTGATTAAGAAAATATTATATGAATAATGCCTATATAGCATGTCATAAATTGCCGTGTTATGTTCATTATTTACTGGTATATCGCCAGCTTAAATGCACAGTCATAACCATGGTACTCATACTGGTTTTCTGACTTGATATATTTCCCTTGATTTTCAACTACAATTTCAATATAGTATACTCCTTCTGGCAAACCTTCAAGATATGATAAGTCTACATTATGGTATAATCGTTCAAAGCCATCATCGTATATTGACATATACGTGAAAGATACACCTTCTTTAAATTGCACTGTAAAATCGTCATCATACGTGACAATCGGGAACTGTTCAGCGATTTCCGGCAGCATATAAATCAGCGACATCCCGTCTGCGCTGAGCCAACCATCGCCTGTCCATGATCTATCCCATAAAAGCTGTAGAAAGGGAACTGTAGTTTCGCCATTGGATATTATTGAAGTCAATGTATTACCAGAATCAATAGGTGGCGGCGCAATGGTTTCGTCTGATTTGAGAACAGATTCGTTCATATCATTTGATATTATTGGCTCAGATGAATTAACACTACCGTGATTTGGAACGACTTTGCTGCAAGCTGAAAAAATTAAAAAGATAAGCAGTAGCCATACACAAACCGATATGCTTATTCTTCTCATTTGCTTATCTCCTTTTCATTTTTTATGTAATCTAAACGCAGCAGCACATCTATATATGCTTCTTTATATAACCATAATATTAAAACAATGGGTATATTCCAGTACACTGTTGACCTTTGCATTATTGCTATAATCGCTTATCTCAGGTATGGATAACTGAAGATTTAGCCATATCTGAACTTCTGTCCATTACGCTTATAACCGCACCGAATATATTGAAATCTTTTCTGTCCCTGTTGCAAATGTGCCGTATAATCAACTATGAGTTGATTTAATATTTTCATATTCGTCTATCCCTTCAATTAATAATATCTATCTCGCCCAATGTCTTTGTTAACAAAGGAGAAGCGATATAGAGTGCTTTAAGATGATGACTAAGCATCGTATGCTGCCAAGTGCCTTGCGCCAACTTTTTCTGCGCTTTTTCAGATTTACTTATCAGAGAAGCTATTGGTGCAAGCGCTTTTATCAAATCTTCTTGAGTATAACAATCCTTAGCGTCATTCTCTGTTAATTCTTTTGATATCAATGATGAAGCGATATGAAGCGCTTTGAGCCTGTTCTTTTGTAACGTATGCTGAGAAGTACCTAGTGCGAATTTTACTATTGATTTCTCAATAATGCCAATCATTGAAGCTATAGCTTGGAGTGCTTCCTCCATATCTTCCTTTGTGAAATCATCCATGAACGCAACCTCAAATTTATATGGGAAAATGTATACGATATCATAATGACGATTCTCACCTGATCCGCTCATACATCGGATGCCCCGCATTGAACTGCACCAAATCCCATAGGTTTCCGTACAGATCCTTGAACACAGCGACTGTACCGTAATCCTGCTCTTTGGGCGGACGCACAAACTCTATGCCAACCGCCAGCATGTCGTTATAATCCCGCCAGAAATCGTCAGTCCCCAAAAACAAAAATATGCGGCCACCAGCCTGATTGCCCACAAAGGGTTCCTGTTCCGGCTTGGAGGCTCTTGCAAGCAGAAGCGTGGTGCCGAACGACCCCGGAGGAGACACAACGACCCACCGTTTATCCTGCTCTGGTTGATAAGTATCCTCTATCAGCGTAAAGTGAAGCTTTTGCGTATAAAATTCGATGGCCTCGTCGTAATCTTTGACCACCAAGGCGATGTGAACGATTGATTGTACCATATTCTATCCTCCGAATTGAGCCATTAAAAATCATACTCGTTTTGTATAATTGCTGTTTTTGAAATGAAAATCACAAATACTCTGTCCCCGAGCAATCGTACCACTTCTTTCAAACACAATTGCAGGGTTATATCCAGAGAAAACCACATCATCGTTTGCACAAAACAATGGACACATCTCAGTACAATTATATTTTTTAGTAGTTTCGAAATAAATGCAGCTTTTCATGTCGAAATGAATTTCATTCTCATTATACTGAATCCATTCCATATTCCATCCCTGTTCAGGATATTGTTTTTTAACAACGGATTTGCAAAAAATCTTAAAAGCAAAATATCCAAATGGTAATCTTCCAATGACTAAATTTTTTCTCCGATTTTTTAATCGATATATTTGCAGAACTTCGTCCGTATATTCATAAGCTTTATCAGCTATGCTTTTGAACTCTTTAAATGTCAGATATATCGCTATTGGTGGCAGCATGTTTTTATCCATATGCCATTTGATGTATCTGTTGCTTCTGTAGTCAGCTTCCTTTATCATGTCAGATAATTTATTTTCGGCTTCAATATAGACTAAGTTCCCAATATCAGCTCCAAATTTTTTAATACAAAATTTCTTAAAATAATGAAAATAAGTTTTATCTAGTCCCATCTTTTTCTCCCAATTGTGCATTTTGGTCATAGTGCCTATATATTATCATAGCATATATAACCATACATATCCACGAATCGACATAAAAATATACTATAAAAGCCATGCTGTTTTCGGCATGGCTTTAAGTGTCTTTTGCTTCTTTTCTTCAAGAAAGAAGTGGGGGTCTGGAGGCAAAGCCTCCAGTGGGGTCAAGGGGCAAAGCCCTTGCGGGGGTATGGGGGCAGCGTCCCCTAATAATAGACGGGCGGGCATACCCTAAAGGGCACACGGTGGAAACCCGCCCCTACGAATTCATTAGAATTTCACCTTTTCAGCAATGTACGCACTCACCTTGCTGATATCGATGCGAATCTGCTGCATGGTATCGCGGTCGCGGATTGTCACCTGAGAATCTTCGAGCGTGTCGAAATCCACGGTGATGCAGTACGGTGTGCCGATCTCATCCTGACGGCGGTAACGCTTGCCGATGCTACCCGTTACATCGAAATCTACCATGTGATCTTTCAGCAACATGTCGTAAACCTCGCCCGCCTTCTCCACAAGCTGCTTTTGCTGCGGGAGAATGGCCGCCTTATATGGCGCAAGCGCGGGGGAGAGACGCAGCACCGTGCGTGTATCGTTCTCAAGCTTCTCTTCGTCGTACGCGTCACAGAGGAACGCAAGCGCCACGCGGTCGGCACCCAGCGACGGCTCGATGCAGTACGGCAGGTATTTCTCATTGGTCACCGGATCGATGTACTCTAAGTTGACGCCCGATGTATTCATGTGCTGCTTTAAATCGAAATCGGTGCGGTCCGCAATGCCCCAAAGCTCGCCCCAGCCAAACGGGAACAAGAACTCGATGTCCGTCGTCGCGTTGGAATAATGCGAAAGCTCCTCGGCGTCGTGATCCCGAAGGCGTATGCTTTCTTCCTTCATGCCCAGCGAGAGTAGCCACTGGTGGCAGTAATCCTTCCAGTAGTTGAACCACTGCATCTCCTCGGCGGGCGCGCAGAAGAACTCCAGCTCCATCTGCTCAAACTCGCGCGTGCGGAACGTGAAATTGCCCGGCGTGATCTCGTTGCGAAACGATTTGCCGATCTGCCCGATGCCGAACGGCACGCGCTTGCGCGTGGCACGCTGCACATTTTTGAAGTTCACGAATATGCCCTGTGCCGTTTCGGGACGAAGAAATATTTCGCTTGCGGTATCCTCGGTGACGCCCTGGAACGTCTTAAACATCAGGTTGAACTTGCGGATGCCCGTGAAATTGCGCTTGCCGCACGTGGGGCAGTTGATCTCCTTCTCGGCGATAAACGCTTCCATGTCTTCAGACTGCATCGTCGCCACGTTAAGATCGAGCTTTTTCTTGGCGGCATAATCCTCGATGAGATGGTCGGCGCGAAAACGCGCTTTGCATTCCTTGCAGTCCATCAGCGGGTCGGAAAAGCCGCCCACATGGCCCGAAGCCACCCAGGTCTGCGGGTTCATGAGTATCGCCGCGTCCAGCCCGACGTTGTACGGGCATTCCTTGATGAACTTCTTCCACCACGCCTGCTTCACATTGTTTTTGAACTCGACACCCAACGGGCCGTAGTCCCATGTGTTGGCGAGCCCGCCGTAAATATCCGATCCGGGAAACACATATCCTCTGTTTTTGCAGAGCGCGACGATGCGCTCCATTGTTTGTTTATCTTTTTTCATACGGTCCTCCGATATAAAAAATAAAGCCATTTTGTCCACTGTGCTGGGACGAAAATGACAACTTCCGCGGTTCCACCCGTTTTGGCAAATTAATGCCCGCTTTTTTTCTTCGGTATATAACGAAGTGCCCATGTGCTTTTTGCCGTCGCAGGCTTCCACCCTCCCCGCGTCGCTTTGTCAGCATTTTGCAAAGCCCATGCTCTTCACCGAAACAGTATTTTTTTAGATTGCTCCTACGATCATAGATATCAAAGTTGGAGCAATGGTCTCCGATTGGGCAAACATTTTTTAATTCTATTTAATTGATATGTTTGCCCATCTTCGTAATAATATATCAAAACGAGCGGACTTGCGCAAGTGCGATAATTGGCGGACAAACCTGTTTTTCTCGCGCCGGAGCACTGGCAGTCAATTTGCATAACCCAGAAATCAATCTTGCAAAAAAATGTGCAAAAACACAATCAGCATATTGATTTTTTTATCAACCGTGCTATACTATAGCCAAAACGAGGACGTTTTTGGCGTTGCAGTCCTTGTTTGGGGGCTGCTTTTTGTACGAGGGTGTGCAAAAATGCAAGTTTTACGCCCTGATAATGAAAATGCCACGAAGATAGTTTAACAAGGCTCAAAGATGAACCGATCGGTTTGTTTTTGAGCTTTTTTAGTTTGAATCGATGGAGGATGTTAACGGCGATTAGAAAGGGATATTTATATCCGATTTACGATGCGTATGAGTAGTAAAGCGGTCATGGCAGATGGACCGTAAAAAACAATCCAATCAGGATTGAACGTCGGTATACATAAAGGTAAGGATGGCCTGTCGTTCTAAATAACTTAATATATTTATTTTGTTAAAAAACAAGGCTCAATGACGAACCGAAATGTTTGTTTTTGTGCCTTGTTTTTATATAAACATTTAAGGGGAGGTTAATATGGATACACAAATGGTTCTTGATACCCTATGGGTACTCTTGGCCGGTATGCTGGTTTTCTTCATGAATCTTGGCTTTGGTATGGTGGAGAGCGGTTTTGCCAGGTCGAAAAACACAGTCAACATACTGTCTAAGAATTTCATCGTTTTTGCGGTCTCATCACTGGGTTTTTTGGTGTTGGGATGGGGGTTGATGTTCGGCGATGGTAACGGCTTTATTGGGCTGAACGGGCTTTTTATGGCCAGCGGTGCAGACAATTCTCCCGCAGTGGGAGACGCTTACCAGGGCGTTTATTCGGCTATCTCGTGGGCGGGTGTTCCCTTCTGGGCAAAGTTCTTCTTCCAGCTGGTGTTCTGCGGAACGGCAGCCACCATTGTGTCGGGTGCTGTGGCGGAACGCATCAAGTACATTTCGTTTATTGTTTTCTCACTGGTGCTCACAATGGTGATTTACCCTATCGCGGGACACTGGATTTGGGGCGGCGGCTGGCTGCAGAGCCTTGGCTTTCAGGACTTTGCGGGTTCAACCGTGGTTCACTCGGTCGGTGGTTGGGCGGCTCTCGCAGGCGTGATTATTTTGGGACCGCGTTTTGGCAAATACACCTCAGACGGTAAGATTCATCCGATTCCGGGTCACAACATGCCCATCGCGACAATCGGTCTGTTTGTGCTCTGGATCGGCTGGTTCGGGTTTAATCCGGGTTCCACAATGGCGGCAGATCCAGGTGCTATTTCGCATATACTGATGACGACAAACACGTCGGCCGTCGTGGCTGTGCTGACATCCACAGCGGCTTCATGGATACTCATCGGCAAGCCGGACCTTGGCATGACGATCAACGGCTGTCTTGCGGGTCTCGTTGCTGTTACGGCGGGCTGCGCATATGTGAGTGTGCCCAGCGCCATGATCATCGGCGCGGTTGCGGGCGTAATGGTTGTGATCGCGGTGCGCATGTTCGACCGCATCAAGATCGACGACCCTGTGGGTGCGACGGCTGTGCATCTTTTCTGCGGTGTATTGGGCACGCTGATGGTGGGGCTGTTTGCTCAGAGCCAGTTTAACGGCGGCGCGGACGGTCTGTTCTTTGGCGGCGGCTGGAATCTGCTGGGAGTTCAGGCGCTGGGCGTGTTGGCTGTGGCGGGCTTTGTGTTCGTGGGAGCCACAATTGTATGGCTGCTGATTAAGGCAACAATGGGCATGCGCGTATCTCTTAAAGAAGAGGTCGAAGGGCTTGATATCGGCGAGCACGGCAACCAGGCCTATCCTGAATTCGTTATCCGTCGTCCTTCGATGATATCGGATATGCCCATTCATTTGGATACAAAAAATAAGTAGTATAATTGAAATAAGGAGGTGGCTTTCGTGAAACACGTAAAAGCGGTGATAAGACCGGAAATGCTGGAACACGTACGCGCGGCGCTTGAGAAAGTGGGCTGCTGCAACGGTGTGACCATCACCGAAGTGATGGGGCAAGGAAAGCAAAAGGGTGTCGTTCAGGTATGGCGCGGCGAAAAATTCCATCTGGATCTGCTGCCCAAGGTGATGATGGATATGGTCGTTAAGGACGAAGATGTGCCAACTATAAAGAAAGTGATCGTTGAAACGGCTTCCAAAGGCGAATGCGGCGACGGTAAGATATTCATTTACGATGTGGCTGAGGTCGTGCGCATACGGACAGGGGAAGAGGGCGAAGACGCACTATAGCACATAAAAGCCGGGACGTCAGAGTGTCATG
>JAEWQS010000156.1 GCA_023399095.1 Bacillota bacterium | reverse complement strand
CGTGCGCTCGCGAAAAAGCTTGTTGAAGAATCGCAGGTGCTGCTCAAGAACGACAACGGCGTTCTGCCGTTCAAGCGCGGACAGAAAATCTATATCATGGGGCCTGCCGCGGATAACGTGGGTACGCAGTGCGGCGGCTGGACGCTAAGCTGGCAAGGGCTAATGGAGAAGGATTTGACACCCGGTACCACGATTATGCAGGGGCTGCTTGATTGCGCGGATGAATACGGCCTCACGATCATCACGGACGAAAGCCAAGCGGCAGAGGCAGATGTGGTGCTCATGGTGCTGGGAGAAAAACCGTATGCGGAATATCAGGGTGATACCGAAAACCTTTCTATTACAGGTGATCTCGCGCTCGGAACCAACGGTACAGCCATGGAAAAAGCGAAGTTACAGGGCAAGCCGATCGTCACGCTGATTGTGGCAGGCCGCAATGTGCTGATCGACGATTATATCGGCGGTTGGGATGCGGCGGTGATGTGCTATCTGCCCGGCACTGAGGGCGACGGCGTGGTATCTCCGCTCGTGGGGGCATGTGATTTCACAGGCAAGCTGCCGATGCCGTGGTATAAAGCCGAAGCGGATATCGGGAAAGAAAATCCCGATCTGCTATTTGATATGGGGTATGGATTGACGTACTGATATGATAAAAAGGCGCGGTTGAGAGTGACCGCGCCTAACTGCTTTATTGACGATATTCATGATTACTAAAGATCAGATTTTGTTCCATCCTCCGCATGTTCAAGTGTAACCGGATAAGATTCAATGATGCCGTTGTCACCAGTGAAGCAGACACCTAAGAATTCATCGTCGGGTTTGAGCAACATGCGTTTCACGGAATCTTTATTCTCGTAATCGACGCAGTGTTCCTCCATAATCATGTAGGCGGTGTTATTCTGGACTGCGATAGATTCAGGAATATCGTCCTGTGTGATTTCAGTCTGGGCGATGATCTCATCGTCGCTGTCCATCTGTTTGAGTACGACCTTTTTATTGGTGTTGAGGGCTTCAACCTTGACTTCCACCTCTGTGGTGTGGCTTGTTTCTACACCGTCTATGGTTTCAGTTGTGGTTGCAGATAACGACGTGCTGCCGCTGATACCTTCCATTCGCTCCCCGCCAAAGCTGATTCCGGTGCCGCTTGTCAAATAAACCTGCCCGTCAGGTGTTTGATAAACAGGATTGGGGAAAACAGAGCATGGATAATGCACATCGTAATAAATTGTTCCGGACAGACTAACCTCTTCATCGGATACGGAAATATGTCCATCTTGTATTGCATCGTCACCAAAGGATGAGGAATAGCTTCCCAAACCGTCAGGACTGTCGGTTTTAACAGAAAACAAGCGAAAACCCTCAACGCCATCAAACGTATAATCAACGTGACCGTTTTCGTCCTCGGTGCGGGTGGCGTAGATTCGCGTTTCGGGAAACACGATGTTATTGGGGTCGCCGTTCCAGTTAAATGGTATTTCTAGCTCTTGTTCCTCAAAGCTGATATCCAAGTATTCCAGCGTCACGAAAACGCCGCAAAGCCTGTCTGATCCGGGGTTCATTTCATCGTCGTCTACGGCGAGCTGACAGCCGCCAAGCATCGTCAGTATCATCAGAGCGGCCAGCGCCGCGAGTATGGTTTTACGCATCGTCTTCGTCCTCCAAATGTCCGTCGAATTTTAATATGTCGCCCACATCACAGCTTAAGTAGTAGCAGATTTTGTTGACCGTGCCAAAGCGCACGCCTTTGGCCTTGCCGCTGCGCAGTATTGACAGGTTCGCTTCCGTGATATTGACCAGCGCGCAAAGCTCCTTGGCGGTTATGCCCCTTGTGCGTAGTATTTCATCCAGATGAATTCGAATTGCCATTGCGCCCCCCCGTCAGATATACATTTGATTGTCCTTGGCGAGATCACGGCTGGCGATGAAAAAGCGAGAGAGCAGCAAGGCAACGAGAGCCACAGTGATCGAATCGATCGGCAGTGTCGTCAGGAAATCGACAGAGATCAGCGAACCGGCGAACAGTATCTGCGCAAGATTCAGAGTCATGGTGCAAAGCAGTATGATCGCCACGGTTTTTTTGCAGAAGTACGCAAGCTTCGTGGCCGCGTTGACCGCGTCCTCGCCGTAGCGGTCTTCTCGAAGATGATCGCAAAGCCGCATGGCCAAAATGAATATTACAAGCTCCATGAAGACGGGCAGTTGAGTGAGCATATAGCGCAGAATCACGAAGAAGTTGGTGAACCCAAGCGCGACTGACGGATCAGTGTTGCCGCTTTGTATCACCGCCAGTTTGGCTTTGACCTCGGCGATGCCAATATAGCTGATGCTGAAAACAAGAATGACAGCTGTGACGGCAAACAGAAGACGCAGTATTTTGAGCAGCGCGTCTGTGCCTGAATGGCTTGATTTACGCAGCAGCTTCAGCACCAGATAGCCGATGAGCAGGGAATAAAACGCGGTGCCGAGCACGGCTTTTCCCATGTCTTCATTGATATAGGAGGGAGTCTGACCGAGATACCCGGGATTGGTCATCATGTACATCATATAGAACGCGAAGCCGCTCATGATCACCAACAGCCAATCTTCGACTTTGTGTGTACGCTTTTTGACATGAAATGCGATGAATAAAAGAGGCAATGCACACAACGCCAGATAGAGGACAAATGCGATCACGTTGCCAAAGACACCCGAGAGAGAAAGTGTTCGGAGCAGCAGCCCAAGCTGCGCAAAAGGAAACTGTGCAATGGCAAGATAACTGCTGCCGTTCTGTGCAGGAAAGGCCAGCACCGCTATCAGGCAGACCATAGCCTCCATGAATAGTATCAATATAAAGGTTTTGTTTTTCATGAATAAGTCCTCACGATAATTATTGTATGACGATAATTATATAGGGTGAATTATTGTCTGTCAATAATTAAT
>JAEWQS010000130.1 GCA_023399095.1 Bacillota bacterium | reverse complement strand
GCGACGGTGGCTGTCAGTGCGGCTGTTTCATCAACGCCCACAATGATTTCTGAGTCAAGTGTGACACTTTCCACGGGTATTGTGTCCTGCGGATCAAATTCTACCGTGCATCCCGCGGTAAGCTGATCGATAATGTTTTTATTTTCACTGCCATCTGAGAGGATGAGATAGTTATTTTTCACGTTAACACTTGCTAGGCTATGAGGGGTTGTCCCAATCAGGGACAATAGCTTGCTGATATCCCTGATTTTATTTCCTTGAAGATTGATGGATGTGACACCGGTGGCATGCTCTAATCCTGAGATATCCGAAATGTTTTTTCCTGAGATATCCAGATATCCTGTTAATGCGGAGATCTCCTCGGATGTAATATCATTATCGCTATTTGTATCCGCACCTTTTGCAATAAGCTCATTTCTCAGATTTTCGTCCGGAACAACAGCCTCCTCGGCAAAAGCGGAAAAGATACCCACCGCGAATACAATAATAAAAGCAGCAAGAATGATTACAATGAGTTTGCTTTTTTTTACATGAATAGACATATCGTCACGCATCCTGTAATAGATTTGTAATATATATTTTATTTTCTTACAAAAGTATGCACATGTCAACCCCGAAACAACTTTTTCTTTATATATAAAGAAATAAATACATATTTTAATATATATAATACACAAATAAAACGCTCAAACATAAATAAATTGAGTAAAGACGCGGGCGCTTATATAAAAATTGAAAGAATAGACAAGTGATATGATATTTAACGATAGTTTTTAACTGTTTTTCCTTTCCATGAATACCATCACAACGTCACCCATTGTTTTGGTGATTGTTTGCGTATATCCGAGCTTGAGATAGAAATGAACAATATGAGAAATGTCCTTTCCCGTAAACAGCTCAAACTTTTTGCAATCTTTGAAGCTCTCATGAACAGCCTGCATAAGCGCTTTGCCTATGCCAAAGCTTTGGTATTCAGGCAGCACCACAAGCTTAAAGATATGGCACACGTCATTATCGTCGAGATATGCGCGCACACTGCCGACGATGCGGTCTTCCAGTGTGTATTTTAAGAAGAACCAACGGTCATACTCAGCCTGAATCTCGGATAGCGTTTGATTCATCGGCTGAAGCTCAGTTCGGTTCAGCAAAGCGGCGATAGGGGCAAACGCAGCTTTCTGTACACTAAGTATTTCAGGCAGATCGCTGCGCTGTGCCTTTTCAATTTTTCCTTCCATATATTTTGGTCTCCTTTTGGGATATTTTCCTCATGCCTTGCCCATGGTTTTGCCTTCAAAAGCAACGCGGCGTTTTAAGTCTTCCATGAGTACAGCGAATTGTGTGAGATCGAGAGACTGTGCGCCGTCAGACAGCGCACGAGACGGATCGTTGTGCGTTTCAATAATCAAGCCGTCTGCGCCCACAGCGACAGCCGCGCGCGATAGCGCGGGCACAAAGCTCCTTATGCCAACCGCATGGCTGGGATCGACCACCACGGGAAGGTGCGACTTTTGCTTGAGCAGCGGCACGGCCGAAAGATCGAGCGTGTTGCGCGTCATGGTTTCAAATGTGCGGATACCGCGCTCGCATAATATGACGTTGGGATTTCCTGACGCGACGATGTATTCAGCGCTCATAAGAAATTCTTCAATCGTGTTGGAGAAGCCGCGCTTTAAAAGTATGGGCTTTTGACAGCCACCCACCTCGCGCAACAGATCAAAGTTCTGCATGTTGCGTGTGCCGATTTGAATCATGTCCACATCATCAAACAGTGGAAGTTGCGTCTGGTTCATGATTTCTGTGACGATAGGAAGCCCCGTATGCTTTTTAGCGGCAAGCAGCAGCCTTATGCCTTCTTCACGAAGGCCGGGGAAGGCATAAGGTGACGTGCGCGGTTTAAACGCGCCGCCGCGCAGCATCGAAGCGCCGCTTGCTTTGACAGATTCGGCGACAGCAATAATCTGCGCTTCGCTTTCCACCGAGCACGGGCCCGAAATCACATGAAAGTGACCTTCGCCGAATGTGACGCCGTCTGCCTTCACCAGTGTATTTTCGGGATGCACGGTGCGGTTCACGGCCTTGTACGGCTCCGTGACGCGACGTCCGTATTCCACAATATCGTTGGTCTGCACCACATGGTCAAGATCAACCGTTGCGGTGTTGCCTATGAGGCAGACAACAGTATGCTCTGTGCCCTTGCTGAGTATTGTCGAAAAGCCATCGGCCTCAAATGACCGAATGAATTCATCGATATTTTCTTTGGACACGTCGCGTTTCAATACAAATACCATTTCTTATTCTCCTGCGGATAATACCGCTTGCTTCATTTTTCGCACATACTGTGTGACGGGTTGGACGCTGTCTTCGCCATACTGTTCCACGAGCTTGACGATCGCGCTGCCCACGATCGCGCCGTCAGAGATCGATGCCATTTCGCGCGCCTGCTCGGGTGTGGAGATGCCAAAACCGATGGCGCAGGGGATATCGCGCACGGCCTTGACCTGCGCAATCATACGGCTTAAATCCGTGGTGATTTGGCTGCGAACGCCCGTTACGCCAAGCGACGAGACGCAATACACAAAGCCCTCGGCTTCAGACGCAATCTGACTGATCCTTGCTTCGGATGTCGGGGCAATCAGTGAAATGAGCCTGATATCGTGAGCACGGCAGGCGGGGGATAGCTCCTCTTTTTCCTCAAACGGCATATCAGGCACGATTACTGCGTCAACGCCGCATTCGCGACAGTTCTTCATGAATTTATCCGCACCGTAGACGAATATCGGGTTTACATATGTCATGAAAGCGATCGGCACATCTGTTTTCTCGCGCACTCTGCGCACCATCTCAAAAATACCGTCCGTGGTGGTGCCAGCCGCGAGCGCACGTTCGTCCGCCTGCTGAATCACAGTGCCTTCCGCGACAGGGTCGGAGAAGGGGATACCCAACTCAATAAGATCAGCGCCCGACTCGGCCATGCCAAGCACAAGCTTTTCCGTCAAATCAAGATTCGGATCACCCGCTGTCACAAACGGTATGAACGCCTTACCGTTTTCAAACGCTTTGTGAAGCTTATTCATGGATATTCACCCCCCTGTAACGTGCGATGGCCGCCACGTCCTTGTCGCCGCGGCCCGAAAGATTGATGACGATAATCTGGTCCTTTTTCATCGTCGGCGCTAGCTTTTGCACATGCGCGACGGCGTGTGCGCTTTCAATCGCGGGAATGATGCCTTCGGTGCGAGAGAGATACTCAAAAGCGCAGACGGATTCTTCATCCGTCACCGGCACATATTCTGCGCGTCCCGTGTCGAATAGGTTCGCGTGCTCCGGCCCGATGCCCGGGTAATCAAGCCCCGCCGATATCGAATGAACAGGGGCGATCTGCCCAAACTGATCCTGACAGAAGTAAGACTTCATGCCGTGGAATATACCTTGTGAGCCTGTGGCGATGGTGGCTGCGGTTTTGTCCGTGTCCGCGCCGAGCCCCGCCGCTTCGCAGCCGATGAGCCTTACCTGCGTATTGGGAATAAAGTCGTAAAACAGTCCCATCGCGTTGCTGCCGCCGCCCACACACGCGACAACTGCGTCGGGTAGCACGCCTTCGGTCTCAAAAAGCTGTTGGCGCACCTCTTTGCCGATCACGCTTTGGAAATCGCGCACGATGGTGGGGAAGGGATGTGGCCCCATGACCGAGCCCATTACAAAATGCGTGCCTTCTATGCGTGATGTCCATTCGCGCATCGCTTCGTTGACCGCGTCCTTTAGCGTCTGTGTGCCGCTCGTGACGGGATGCACCTTCGCGCCGAGCAGTTCCATGCGATACACATTGAGCACCTGCCGCTCGGTGTCCTCCTTGCCCATGAATATCTCGCATTCCATATCCATGAACGCAGCGGCGGTGGCGGTGGCCACGCCATGCTGACCTGCGCCCGTCTCCGCGATCACGCGTGTTTTGCCCATTTTCTTGGCAAGCAGCACCTGCCCGAGAACATTGTTGATCTTGTGCGATCCCGTGTGGTTTAAGTCCTCACGCTTGAGATATATTTTTGCTCCGCCTAAGTCGCGCGTCATTTTCTCCGCGAAGTAAAGCAGCGACGGCCGACCCGCGTAAGTGCGCAACAGCGTATCGAATTCGTCACAAAACGCCATATCGTGACGGTAATGCTCATAGGCTTCTTCCAACTCTATCACAGCGTTCATCAGCGTTTCGGGGATGAACTGCCCGCCGTGTTTGCCAAAACGTCCTTTACTCAATTGTTTTCACTCCTTACTATACGGACAAGCTCTAAGATTTTTTGCCTATCCTTTTTGCCTTGTGTTTCCACGCCGCTGCTCACATCCAGACAATACGGATGGTAGCTCGCGGCTTCTTTGATATTGGCAGCATTTAAGCCGCCAGCGAGAAAATACGGTTTATCCAGCTTGGGGATCAACGACCAGTCAAACACATGGCCACTGCCGCCTTGTCTGTCCTTTTGCCAGGTATCCAGCAGCAGATAGCCGCAGTCTAAGGACTGTGTCTTTATAATCTGCTCAGTGCTTTGCACGCGCACCGCCTTGATGACTGGAATAGTCACAGCTATTTTTAGCTGCTTTATATAGTCCGCGTCTTCGTTCCCGTGCAGCTGCACCATGTCGATCACGCCGTCCTGACACAGCGCAGATATGATCTCTACAGCGGTGTCCACAAACACGCCGACGGCCGCAATGCGCGTATTCAGCCGTTGCTTTAGCGCCGCCGCCTGAAAAAAGCTCACCTGACGAGGGCTTTTCGCAAATACAAAGCCGATGTAATCGGGCATGGCCTCGTTGACGGCATCGATATCGCAGGGGCGTGAGAGACCGCATATTTTGATTTTGCTCATCGTTTATCGCCTTTACGCAATTGAGTGAGAGCGGCTTTTCTGTCGGCACTGCGCATCAGCGTTTCGCCGACCAGTACTGCGTCCACCCGCGCTTCACTCAGCCTCTTGATATCGTCATTGGTTTTGGTGCCGCTCTCGGCCACAAACAGCATGTTATCGGGCACGAGAGGTCTTAGCTTCTCGCACGTCTCAATATTGACCTCGAACGTCTTTAAGTTGCGGTTGTTGACGCCGACAATGCGTGCGCCAGCCTGCAACGCGGATTCAACCTCTTGTGCTGTATGAGCTTCGACGAGAGCTGATAACCCAAGCTCATCACATATGCTTAAATAGCTACGTATCGTCTGCGTATCGAGCAGTGCGCATATCAGCAGTACCGCATCCGCGCCGATCGTTTTCGCTTCGTAGATTTGGTATGCATCCACCGTGAAATCCTTGCGGAGCAGGGGCAGACTGCTTATCACCCTGATGTCCGACAGAAACGTATCTGCACCCTGAAAATACTCCGGTTCGGTGAGCACTGAAATCGCGCTTGCACCCGCAGTCTCGTAATCTTTCGCAATTTCGAGATACGGAAAATCCGGCGAGATTAGTCCTTTGGACGGCGATGCCTTCTTGACCTCGCAAATAAACGATATACGGGGAGTGCGCAGCGCCTTTTCGAAAGAAAACTGGCCTTTTGACATAGTAAACGCGCGCTCTTTTATAACATCAAAGGATACGGAGGCTTTGGCTGCTTCGACGCGCCGCCGAGTGGACGCCGCAATGGTGTCAAGTATCATAATGCTTCGTTCGTCGCCCGGACGAACGCCTCCATCTTTTTCATTGCTGTGCCGCTGTCAATCGTCTGTGCAGCCAGTTTAATGCCGTCTGCGATACTGTCCGCTTTGCCAGCCATATACAGACACGCACCCGCATTGAGCAGCACAACATCTCGCTTGGGGCTCTTTTCACCTGATAGTATGGCGCACGCTATCTGCATGTTCTGAGCGGCATCGCCGCCTACAAGGTCTTCCGGCTTGCAAAGGGAAAAACCGTAATCTCTTGGTTCAAGCTCATAACGCGTCAGCGTGTCACCGTTTAGCTCGCAGACCTGCGTTGTGGTGGTCAGCGATATCTCATCGAGACCGTCGTTGCCGTGCACCACCATTGCGCGCTTAACGCCAAGGTTCTTGAGCGTGTTCGCAAGCGGTTCGATCAACTTTTCATCATAGACGCCGAGCAGTTGAATGGTCGCGTATGCGGGGTTGGACAGCGGCCCTAGAATGTTGAATATTGTGCGTGAGCCCATTTCACGGCGCACAGGCGCGGCATGCTTCATAGAAGCATGATAGCCGGGTGCGAACATGAAGCAAAGCCCGATGTCGGCAAGAATCTTGGCGCTTTGCTCTGCGGACAGATCGAGCCGTGCGCCGAGCGCCTCAAACAAGTCGGCAGCGCCGCACTTGCTGGACACGCTGCGGTTTCCGTGCTTGGCCACGGGCACGCCCGCAGCCGCGATCACGAAAGCTGATACGGTGGAGATGTTGAATGTATACGCTTCGTCTCCGCCAGTGCCCACAATTTCGACCACTTCCATGTCGTGCGGCAGCCGTGTGCAGCATTCGCGCATCACGCTTGCACACGCGGTAATCTCGTCAATGCTTTCGCCCTTCATGCGCAGAGCGGTCAGAAACGCCGCGATCTGTGCGGGCGTGGCCTTGCCCTGCATGATTTCATGCATGGATTCCTTCGCTGTTTCATAGGGCAGGTCTTTTTTGTCGATGGCCTGCCGGATGGCTTCCTGTATCATTTTCGTCCTCCTTCCAGTGATAGAAAGTTTCTTATTATGACGTCCCCTTGGGGAGTGAGTACAGATTCGGGATGAAACTGCACGCCGTAAACGTGGAAACGCTTGTGCGAAACCGCCATAATCTCTCCCATGCTGTCCTTTGCAATGGCTTCAAGCTCATCAGGGATGGTGCCCTCCTGCGCCACGAGCGAATGGTAACGCGCCGCGTCAATATGCCTAGGCAAGTCTGCAAATAGCAGATTGCCGGTGTCCAGCGAAATACGGCTCTTTTTGCCGTGCATCAGCTGTCGCGCGTGTGTGATGTTCGCGCCGTACACCTCGCAGATGGCCTGATGCCCAAGGCACACGCCGAGTATCGGCACCTCGCCGCCCATCGTGCGAATCACATCCTCGCAAACGCCCGCGTCCTTGGGATAGCCGGGGCCGGGGGAGAGCAAAATGTGCGAGGGATTATGATCACATATTTCGTTGACGCTTAACGCATCGTTTCGCACCACCTTGATATCGGGGGTTATTCCCGCGGTCAATTGAAACAGGTTATAGGTAAAGCTATCGTAATTATCAATCAATAAAATCATTCGTCATCCACCTCATTTGCGCGAAGTATGGCATTGATCACGGCGAGCGCCTTATTGCCTGATTCCTCGTATTCTATTTCGGGTACGCTGTCTGCCACGATGCCGCCGCCCGCCTGTACGCTCACTGTGCCGCCGCGCTTTACAGCCATGCGTATGGCGATGCAGGTATCCAGATTGCCGGTAAAGTCGATATATCCCAGTGCACCGCCGTAAATACCGCGCGGTGTTTGCTCAAGATCTTCGATGATTTCACACGCGCGTATTTTGGGCGCGCCCGACAGTGTACCGGCGGGAAGTATGGCTTCCACCGCATCCAACGCATCACGCTCAGGCAGAATATCGCTTTCCACGCGGGACGCGATATGCATGATCTTGGAGTAACGGTGGATCATCATATAATCCATGACCTCGACCGACGAAATTTTCGAGATTTTGCCCAAGTCGTTACGCGCGAGGTCGACAAGCATGTTGTGCTCCGAGAGCTCCTTCTCATCGGCCAGCAAATCTTTCTCAAGTGCGATATCTTCTTCATCCGTTTTACCGCGCGGCCTTGAACCCGCCACAGGGAATGTGGCCAAACGTCCTTTTTGCAGCCGCACCAGCGTTTCGGGCGAAGTGCTCATCACCTCAAGATCATCGATGTGCATATATACCATGTACGGTGAGGGGTTGATGGTTCTCAGCACGCGGTATGCGCCCAAAAGGCTGCCCGAGTATGCGCTGCTGAACCGGCGCGAGATGACAGCCTGAAAGATATCGCCGTCGTGTATATAGGCTCTTGTCTTTTCTACCATCTCGCAGTATTCGTCCTTCGTCACGTTGCATGAGAACTCCGGCTTTTCTGCCGTTTTCATACGCGGCAGCGGTTCGCGGCCCTGAATGATGCGCACGATTTTCTCGATTTCGGTCACAGCACGTCCGTAGTTTTCCAGCACATTGTCCGCGCTCATGTTGACCACGATGCATATCTTTTGCCTGAAATGGTCGTAGGCGATCACCTTGTCGAAAAGCATAAGATCAAAATCGTTGCCGACGTCCTTGGAGAGCTTCAGCACCGGCTCCGCATAACCGATCATTGAATACGCGAAGTATCCGACGAAGCCACCTGTGAAAGGAGGCATGTCGGGAAGTGAGGGAGCACGGTAGCTTTTAAGCAGCGACCGAACCACGTCAAACGGATTGTCCGTTTCAATGGTTCTGATTTCATCCCCTTCAATGGTGACGATGCCGTTTTTGCAGGTCAAGCGCATCACGGGATCCAGACCGAGGAACGAGTACCTGGCCCATTTCTCGCCGCCCTCTACGCTTTCCAGAAGAAAATATCGCTGGCTCAGCTGCGCAAGCTTGCGTAGCAGCGTGATGGGGGTGATGACATCCGCGTAGACTTCCTTGCAAATGGGTATTGTGTTGTACGTCTTTGCAAGTTCTTCAATTGTCTTGCTGTCTGGTCTTATCATACAAATTATCTTTCATCCTGATGGAGATGAAACGCTCCTTTCCGTTTTTTATGACTTTACTGATACAAAAAAAGCCTTTGCCCCCTGTTAAGGGACAAAAGCTGTTTGCTTCTGCGATACCACCCAAATTGATGAAATAAATCATCCGCTCGCTCACATACCATCATATGCGCCCCAATGGTAACGGAAGGGGTTCCCGTCAGCGTCTACTTCTGCTATTGCAGTTTCAAGCCACCCTCGCAAGGCCATTCAGAAAATTCTGTGCTGCCGCACTCACACCATCGGCGGCTCTCTGGATACACCCGAGTTTTCTTACTTTTCTTGCTCCAAGGTTTATTTCTTTGTTGTATTATATTCACAGAAAACCGAAATGTCAACAGAATTATCATCAATAAAGTACATCTGACGGGTAAAAAGGTTTTATGGAAATTATGATCCTAGAAAATGTTTTTCTTTAGAAAAGCAAAAAAATCGCAGTGTAGTTTTTATATCATGAAAATTGCACATAATAATAACAAGGCAGGGGAAAAAGATGAAGAAGAAAAAGGATCCCAGAAGAATGATCGATTCGCGTGAGTCGCGAATGAATGCGAATGACTACACAGAGCAACAGGTTGGTTTACCAGAAGATGTTCGTGTTCATAACAGCAGCGTGAATGATCCGCATGATGGTTAAGATCTGGGACGAGAGACGGCATGAGGCCGTCTCTTTTTGTGTGCTAAGCCCGTTCAGACACGATGCATTTATTACAGAAAAGGAGCTGTCAAAAAGGCAGCTCCTTGAGCTTGTCGAAAAACCCCATTTGGTCATTCCGAGCCTGTCGAGGAATCCCATCAAAAACGATTTATAGAAGGATTCATCAATCGCTTACGCTCAAACGGAATGGCACAAACACCTTTTATGACGGTCTGAATGAGCTGTCAAAAAGGCAGCTCATTCAGCTTGTCGAAATACCTTTGATCGGTTTTGTATACTTTTTTAGTTATTATTTGTGGGCGGATATTTTCTATCAGGCCAGTGGGTGGAAGGGAACGCCCAGCATAATCACAATGCCAAAAATAAAAGCGACAAGCGATATGACCGAGACGACAAGCTTTGTTCTCATGTTATTAAATGTACTCACAATGCCAAGCATGAACAACACGACGGCCAGCACCACTGTAACAAGCCCTTGAATGTCGCCAAGCCTGTTGGCTTCCGCACCGGAATTAATTAATGCCCAGCCCTCGTCATATGAGGTATTTGCCTGCTCATAATAACTTTGAGAAAAGCCTTCCATTTCAAACGGAGACGCATATTCTTCCTGAGCATCGGCCCATGCGATAGCCTCGGCGAAAGCAGCATCGGCAGACACATTTTCATAAATGAGTTGGTTCAGCTTGTAAGTGATTCTTTCCACTTCATCAGAATTTCCGGAGGATTCCGCAAACGCCAAATCGATCCTAAGGCTCGATATCTCGTTCCAAGTGGCCGTATCCTGAGCAATGTTCTGAGAGGCTTCATTGTAATACTGGTTGGCGTCAGCGATATATGCATTGCCTTTTGTATAGTTAGTGGCCTGATCGCCGCCCCAAAGCGCGCTTTGCCATGAGGCATAAGCTGTAAGCACCGCGGTCAATCCGAGAAAGATTGCCACGAACAGCTCAAAACGCCGGGAGAATTTTTCCGAGTTGATGTCTGTTTTCATTATTCGTACTCCTTAAGTTATATTTTATGCATTTGCATTGTTATCACAAAGGATATTTAACCACATGATAATCAACCGATAGTCAACAGAACTCGATCATATACACAGTGTGAACGATTAATTGTAAATGATAATACCATCAATTTCAAATAAATTATTTCATTCTGATTTTGGGTTGTTTGGCGATATAAGCAGTTAATAATAAAAGGATTATATGCAGCAAAGCTAACAGATAGTCAAACACTGCCGTGCTGCACCTTTTTCAAAGCGGCTCTCGCAGTTGTTCAAAGGAAGCGATTTTATAAGTGATAAGTAAGGAAGCACAGATTAATTCGATATACTGCCTTAGCGGTTGCTTTTGCACCCTGCTGTGTCGCAAAAACCTCGCAATAGCGCTGCTATTCCTTCAATTTTGCTCCTTGCAGGATACAAAAACCATCTCGCTAAATCAGCACACCTCATTTAATCAGTACTTCCCTAATTGCTGAGCTCCTTGCTTGTTGACAGCTTTATGACTTTTTCAACAGTAGTATCTTTGGTAGGGACATTGCAAACAAATGTATGATCCGCAAGCACGGCAACACGATCGCAAACGCCGATTATTTCCTCAATGTCCGATGATATGAATATAACGCTTGCCTTCTTTTTGATGAGGTCGTTGATGGAATTGTATATATCCACCTTGCTGGCAACATCCAGCCCGCGCGTGGGCTCGTCTAGTATAAATATCTTGGCTCGGCTCATAATCCATTTTGCAAATATGGCCTTTTGCTGGTTGCCGCCGCTGTATTCGAGTATATTGCTGTGCAGATTTTGCTGGGGGATATTGAGCTTTTGTACATAGTCGGATACAACCTGCTCGAGCACGGAGTTGTTGATAAGAATGAAGTTGGCGAAACGTTTGAGCGAAGATACGGCCACGTTATTGTTGACGTCCAGATATCCGAAAATTGAATCCGTCAGCCTGTTTTCGGGAACCAGTGCGATGCCGCTGCTGATGGCTTTATAGGGGCTGTCAATTTGTGCAGGGACACCGTTTAAAAAAATCTGTCCTTTCACTCTGTCAACAGCGCCGAACAAACAGTTGGCGAGCAGCGTGCGGCCTGATCCCGCAAGACCTGTAATCCCAAGAATTTCGCCCTGATGCAGTTCGAAATTGATATTAAAGAGTTTGTCCTCAAATCCCAAATCTTTAACTGCCAGCGTCTGTTTTCCTTTTTTTATGGATATCTTGGGATAACGCTTATTGAAGCTATGACCGCTCAGCATGCGAATAATTTCTTCCTGCGTGCATTCACTCACTTTTTTCGTCCCCATAATGCGGCCTTTTTTGACAATTGTAATCCTGTCACCAAGTATAGATACGTCTTCAATGCAATGTGTGATATAGAAAATACCGGCGCCGCGTTCTTTAATTTTGTTCACAATACGATAAAGCAGATCGCGTTCGGATTGGGTCAGCGCGGAGGAGGGCTCGTCCAATATAACGATTTTTGCATCGGATATATAGGCACGGCAAAACTCGATGATCTGCCTTTGCGCAAAGCCCAGTGATGAGACTTTATCAAAAGCACTGACGGGCAGATTAAATTCATCAATGAGGCACTGGCAGAGGTGATTGAGCTTGTTGTGATCAATCATTGGAAGATATTTATACTTCTTCGGCAGATTATTAAAGAAAAGATTCTCCGCAATAGAAAGCTGAGACAACATGGTGGCATCCTGCCGGATGTAGATGACGTCGTTGAATAACCCTGAAGAAAAGGTTTTACTTTTCACTTGGGTATCGCCCAAAAATATTTTTCCTGAATCAGGAGCGACAACGCCGCCGACCACCTGCATAAGCAAGCTTTTACCAGACCCGTTTTCACCCATGATCACATGAATTTCATTTTGGTAAAGATCTAGGTTAATATTAGCGAGAGAAAAATTCTCCAACGCCAAATTAACATTTTCCAGCCTTAACAAGGGGATACTCAATTTCATACTCCTCCGTTTGCTGAATCGTAAAAGATCATCCTGCCTCATAGATATCCACAGATGTATACAATTGTATGTTTAAATCAAATAAGTAGTCTTTGTACGAGTCCTTCAGCGTCGAATCGGTGATAATTTTATTAGCGATATCAATATCACCCACACGGTAAAAGGACTTTTCTCCAAAATGGCTGGCCGGGCATACAATAGAAACTGTTCTTGCCGTTTTGCAGGCCTGTTGTATCAAAGATGCTTTGTTAATGCTCGAAACGGTGACGCCGAAATTTTTGCTGATACCATCAACCTCAACAATAAGATGATTGAGAGAAAAATTTTGCATATTGTTGATAGAAAGCTGGCCATAAAGAGCGTGGTCTTCAAGATTTCCGCCCAGCATAATAAGATTGTTGCCGGGAGAGCTCGAGAATTCCAAGGCGATGACGAGATCGTTTGTCAGTACAGTCAGATTGTTCTTTTGAGTCAACCGCTTGGCGATGTATCTGTTGGTGATTCCGTCTGTCAGCATGATAATATCGTTGTCCGAAACAAGATGAAAAACCGTGTCTGCGATTTCCTGCAGCTGGGAAATGTCCGTGTCATCATCTGGCGAGTCAAGCGAAAGCGGCTGATCAGTTTCAAAATCATCATTGATAACAGCGCCGCCGTGTGTCCGTTTCAGATAGCCTTCACGCTCAAGCTTTTCTAAGTCTCTGCGTATTGTGACTTCTGTGACATTAAGAATGCTGCTCAGCATAGCAACGGATACATGCTTATCTTTTTCAAGATAGTTTTTTATTATTTTAATACGCTCAATTGCAAACATGCTTCACCCAACTTAAAGCTGAAATAACTCGCTTTTTTTTGACTTATACTATCATACAGCAAACGACAATATTTTTCAATACAAAAACAAAAGCAACTAATAACACACAAACGATATAAAAAGCAAACAAACGAACAAAAACTCATTGACATAATACGTATACAGTGTTAGAATTCATAAAAGATAGATAAACATAAAAAAACGAAACCAACCGAACACACTAATATCACAACACAATATTTGAATAATAACGATTTACCCGGTATATATACTGGAGTAAAAAATAATATACTAAGGAGAGAGAAATGAAAAAAGTATTACTGAGTCTCTTGGTTTTTGCAATGGTTTTTGCGCTGGTTGCTTGTGGAGGTCAAACACCGGCCCCGTCTGAGAGCGCTGAGTCATCGGCTCCGGCTGAATCGGCAGACAAGCCCGAAGTTTCCGAAGTAACGGAAGTTGAAAATTCAGGAGATTATTTTGTAGGTATTTCCATGCCGACACAGTCGAGCGAACGCTGGATCAAAGACGGCAACACGATGAAAGATCTTCTCGAAGCGAAGGGATACAAAGTTGAGTTGCAATACGCGGAAGACGATATTCCGACACAGAAATCTCAGATTGAGAACATGCTTACACTGGGCGCTGATGTGCTCATCATCGCGGCTGTTGACGGATCGACCCTTTCCGCAACGCTGGACCAGGCTGGTAAAGACGGCGTCAAGATCATCTCTTATGACCGCTTGCTGGTTGACACCGATGCTGTGTCCTACTACGCGACATTTGATAACAGAGGCGTTGGCAAACTGCAAGCTGAATCTTTGGTTGAAGGTCTGAAAGCCAAAAAGGGTGACGGCCCTTACAACATCGAGCTTTTTGCGGGTTCTCCTGATGACACCAACTCTTTCTACTTCTACTCGGGTGCTATGGATGTTCTCCAACCGCTGATCGATGACGGTACAGTCGTTGTCCCGTCGGGACAGACAGATCAGGCTGATATCGGAACACTCCGTTGGGACGGCGCTGTGGCTCAGTCACGTATGGATGCCATTCTCGCAGCTAATTACACAGATGGCAAAGCGCTGGACGGCGTTCTGTCCCCGTATGATGGTCTTTCCAGAGGTATCATCTCCGCGCTTGTATCTTTTGGCTATGAGATCGGTACAGACAACTGGCCGGTGGTGACAGGTCAGGACGCTGAAGCAGCTTCGATTAAGCTTATCATCACTGGTGAGCAGTACAGCACCATCCTTAAAGACACAAGAGACCTGGCTGCTGTCGCGGCTGGCATGGTTGACGCGGTGCTCACAGGCAGCGAGCCTGAGATCAACGATACCGAAACGTATGACAACAACGTCAAGATCGTTCCTTCGTACCTGCTCATACCTTATACTGTAACTGTTGAAAACTATCAGGAACTCGTTATGGATTCCGGTTACTTAACAGCAGACGACATCAAATAATTGAAGTCACAATAGGTACATGATGCTTGGTCGGCTGGTGCTAAACAGCACCAGCCGATTAAAGCTACTATGGTACTATGCATAATAACGCGGCATATATAAAGGAGTGAGACGATGGGAAATTACATATTAGAGATGAAAAATATTACAAAGACATTTCCGGGTGTCAAAGCTCTTGATAATGTGAATTTGAAGGTGAAACCGAAACAGATCCATGCTCTGGTTGGAGAAAATGGCGCCGGGAAATCGACACTGATGAATGTATTAAGCGGTGTCTATCCTCATGGCACATATGAAGGTGACATCATCGTAGAAGATGAAGTCTGCACGTTTAAATTCATCAATGACAGTGAAGCAAAAGGCATTGCCATTATCCATCAGGAACTCGCTTTGATTCCGAGCCTGTCGATTGCGGAAAATGTATTTCTTGGTAATGAACAGACGGACAGGGGATTTATAATTAACTGGGACAAGACGCGAAGCAGAACGATTGAAATGCTCAAGAAAGTTGGGCTGAACGAAAATATTGAAACAAAAATCAAGGATATTGGACTTGGCAAGCAGCAGTTGGTTGAAATCGTTAAAGCATTGGCTAAGGACGTTAAAATACTGATTTTGGATGAACCGACTGCTGCGCTTAACGATGAAGACTCCAGCCATCTTCTTGATCTCCTTGTTGAACTGAAAGAGCATGGTATCACAAGTATACTCATTTCACATAAACTCAATGAAGTAACAAAGGTAGCGGATGAGATTACAGTAATACGTGACGGCGCAGTTATTGATACCCTTGTGAAAGGTGTCGATGAGATCAATGAACGCAACATTATAAAAGCAATGGTGGGACGCGAGATCACAGACAGATTCCCGAAAAGAAAACATGAAATCGGTGATGTGCGTTTTGAAGTAAAGGAATGGAACGTTTTTGATCCTCTGGACCCCGAAAAGCAAGTTATTAACAATGTCAATCTTAAATTAAGAAAAGGTGAGGTCGTGGGTATTGCCGGTCTCATGGGTGCCGGTCGCACGGAATTTGCCATGAGCGTGTTTGGAAAAGCTTATGGTAAGAAAATATCCGGAACCATAGTGAAAGATGGTAAAGAGCTAGCGCTGCATGATGTTAGCGATGCGATCAAAAACGGTATTGCATACGCGACTGAAGACAGAAAAACGGCCGGTCTGATACTTATTGATGACATCAAGAGAAACATTACACTCGCTGCACTGGAGTCGATTAAAAAAGGTGTAGTGATTGATGACAACATGGAGATTAAAGTCGGGGAAGAGTTCAGAGACAAGCTGAATATTAAGTCCTCCAGCATTTTGCAGAAAACTGGAAACCTGTCGGGTGGAAACCAGCAAAAGGTGGTGTTCAGCAAATGGATTTTTGCTGATCCGGATATCTTATTACTGGATGAACCCACGAGGGGTATTGATGTTGGTGCAAAATATGAGATATATTGTATCATCAACGAGCTTGCGGAGAAGGGTAAATCGATTATAATGATATCATCGGAGTTGCCTGAAATACTCGGCATGTGTGACAGAGTTTATGTCATGAACAGAGGAACAATCGTGGGCGAGCTTGCCGCTCAAGAAGCTTCCCAGGAAGAAATTATGCACTGCATAATGCAAAGCAACAAGGAGGTAACGAAATGAACAACAATGTTAAGAGCCTCATTGGCTCCTTAAAGCAGAATGCGATGATTATCGCGCTGATCATTGTTATGGTGCTTTTTCTCATATTAACAAACGGTGTGTTATTACAGCCTTTAAACATTTCAAATATCATTCAGCAGAATGCGTACGTTTTAATTCTTGCAATCGGCATGCTGTTATGTATTCTTATATGCGGAAATATTGACCTTTCTGTTGGATCTATAGTCGGCTTTGTCGGCGCGATATCCGCTATTCTCATTATTAAAATGGATATGCCCGTGCTGCCTGCTATCTTGATATCTCTTGCTGTGGGATTTTTGATCGGCGTTTGGCATGGCGTATGGATCGCATATGTTGGAGTCCCTGCATTTATTGCCACGCTGGCTGGACAGCTGATATTCAGAGGGCTGACGATGGTTGTTTTACAGGGCACCAGTCTTGCGCCGTTGCCTATTGAGTACACATTCGTGGCGGCGGGCTTCCTCCCGGATATAGCGAACATTGACGGCATCAATTTGCTCGCTATTCTGTCAGGAGTTATCGCTTCAGGGTTGTTTATTTTCAGTGAGCTAAGCAAACGCAGGAACAGAAGACGGTACAACTTTAAGGTGTCCTCGGTGGGGGCGTTCCTTGCAAAGATACTGCTGATTATCGCTGTAATCAATGGATTTACTATTCAACTTGCCAGATATCGCGGACTGCCTATGGTGCTTGTTGTTGTTGTACTTCTGGTAATCATCTATTCGTTTTTCACTAATAAGACGATTCCCGGACGTCATATCTATGCATACGGCGGAAACCCAAAAGCTGCTGTATTATCCGGCATCAAGACAAAGCGGATTCTTTTCTGGGTCTACGTCAATATGGGCTTTTTGGCTGCTTTGGCGGGTATCATATTCACAGGGCGTTTGAATTCCGCCACACCTAAAGGTGGTAACGGATTTGAGCTTGATGCCATCGCATCCTGCTTCATTGGCGGTGCTTCCACAACGGGCGGTATAGGCACTGTGGTCGGTGCCATCGTCGGCGGTCTTTTAATGGGCGTTCTGAATAATGGTATGTCAATTATGGGCGTCAGCATCGACTGGCAGCAGGCCATTAAAGGCTTCGTTCTGATTGCGGCTGTTGGTTTCGACGTTTGGTCTAAAGCCAGAACAAAAGCCTAATAAACAAAAGATTAATAAGATACTGAGGAATATGAAGACATTCTGCCTCGGGAAATAGAAACGGCACGCTGTCTAAGCGTGCCTTATCTTGTCGAAAAACCCCTGTTTTGTCATTCCGAGCTTGTCGAGGAATCCCATGAAAAGCGCTTTGTAGAAGGGGATTCCTCAATCGCTAATGCTCAATCGGAATGACATAAGTGACTTTTTAACAGTCTTTTGCACGCTGTCTAAGCGTGCTTTATTTTCTAGCTTTCATTATAGGACATCAAGAAGATAGGAGAATAAACTCATGGCATATAAGTTTACCCATCAGAAAAAATATATTCGGTTTTAGACAATGGGGAGTTATACTTCCATTTGCTGCAGATCTTTCGTGGCGATCCCTCTTCAAGGCTGAGGTTTATGAAGAGGGATTTGTTTTTTCTATTTATATGTCGCGCCGCCGATATCCCTCAGCATTGTCTTCATTCCCGATGTCATCACGATTTCATTATCAGGCATGACCCATAAGACTTCAACGCCTTCAAGATTTTCTGCATACTGAAGGCTTTCATCCGGCGGCAACAGAAAGAGCGCGGTAGAGAGCAGGTCTGCCAATGCGGAATCTTCAAGAACGATGGTGACGGCTTTGTAATAATTGGCCGGCATCAGCGCTTCGGGATCAATCAGATGATGATAATTCACACCATCTACGGTATAAAACCGCTCATAAACGCCGCTTGAGACAACTGATAGATTCGTTACAAACGCCACATCAAGCAAGTTCGATTCATCCGTCGAACCCGCGAGAGGGCTGTCAGGATTCTTGATGCCAACGCCCCATTTGCTGCGAATACCATCTTTGGGCGTGCCAATCGCACGAACATTGCCGCCTGCACTGATCAGCACGGAGTCATATCCTTTATTGATTAGCTTGTCAGCCGCTATTTCCGTTGCGTAACCCTTGGCAACCGCGCCCACATCGAGACGCATTTGGCTGTCATTCAAGTAGACGGTAGAGGCTTGTTCGTCTATGATCACCTGCTCAATATCCGCATGCTGCTGGGCCTTTTCAAGCATGTCAATAGGGGGGAGCTCGGCTGTAAAGGGGTCATATTCACCGGCTTCCCGGTAATCGTGCCAAATGCGAAGAACGCTGCCCATTGCCACATTAACCATACCGTCCGTCTTTGTATACCATTCTTTAGAGAGCTTAAGCAGATCAATAATCCGCGCGTCAACCTCAACAGGCTTCACGCCGGCGTTATCGTTGATCGTTTTGATATTGTTTATGCCTTCGTAATCATGATAGATATCAAAAAGCTTGTTTTGTTCGAAAAATGTATCATAAACTGTACGATAGATAGCATCAAACTCATCGTCGGACTGTGCGTAAGCCATGACGATGACAGATGTGTCGAACGTGTCTAAAAACTCATTGCTGAATTTTTTATATTGGGGCTTTGTCTGGCAGCTTATCAACGGTAATGATAAAGCAAAGCATAAAACAACTAAGAAGATCTTTTTCATTTCGAGTGTATCCTTAATAGCAAAATAATCCTTCCGGCATAAAGCCGGAGGGATTATCTGCGGGTTCATACAAGTATCGATTATCAGTCAGCGTTTGCAATTGCTTTCTCTACAGCTGCAATGTAATTCTCAACAGAGATTGTCACGCTGGATGTGAGATCTGCTTCTTCCGGTACTGCCGGATGAGCATCATCCTTCTGATAGGTTTTCATCGCCTTCACCTCGTCGATGGTTTTGCCTATCATCCATTCACCAAGCGCCGCGATCTGCTCATACCACTCTTTGCCGATCGAAGAGGCTTTCTTCATGCCGTATTCGTCGCCCAATTCCACTTTGGTCATGGGCTTTGAGGTTGCATCCGTAAGCAGCGTGCCTGCTGTATCGAAGTTGACCTTTACTTGTCCGTTATCGATTATAACACCAACAATTTTGTTGTCTTCATCCACAGTCACTGCAGCCATCACGACATCCGTCTGGCCGAGTGCATCGGCTTCAGCTGTTGCGCTCGCCGACTTCGCGATGGATGTCACGCTGCCGATACCCGTTCTGGTAGCGCCTTTGGCTTCAACACCAAAGCTCTTTGCATTATCAGCAGCTTCTTTAACAGCCGCTAAATAACCGCTGATTGAAACTGTCACGCTGGATGTAAGGTCGGCTTCTGTCGGAACAGATTCCTCGTTGAGCTGGATTCCCATCACTTGATCGATGGTTTTGCCGACCATCCAGTCTTCCAGTGCGGCAATCTGCTCATACCACTCTTTACCGATTGAAGATGCTTTCGCCATGCCGTATTCATCGCCAAGCTCAACCTTCGTCGCAACCGACTGTGTCGTATCTGTTACGAGCTGGCCTTCAGCGTCAAAATTGACCTTCGGCTGCACCATGTCGATCTTGACGTTTAGGATCTTGCCTTCGCTGTCAAGTGTGACGGCAACCATTGTGGTATCCATTTGAGCAAGTGCGTCAGCCGGTTTACCTTCTTCGTCTGTTCCGGCGCTCTTAGATTTCGCAATGGAAATGTCGCTTCCAAGACCGGTCATCACAGCGCCTGTAGCGGCTGTTTCATCAACTTCGGCTGGTGCTGTTGATGTCTCAGTTTCCTCCGCAGCAGCGGTTGCTGTCGGAGACGGAGATTCGCTGGCGTTGTTATCGCCGCATCCGGCAAATGCAGCGAGTACCATCACCACTACTAAGCCTAATAATAGTATTTTCTTCATTTTTATTCTTCCTCCTGTATATCACTTACCAATATGATAACCAATTCACATAATTCTATTGCTAACCGGCCACCATAATGGATAAATGTACAAAATATTTACTGACCCCCGCCCGTTTAGTATGATTATTTATGCGCGCAATACAAAACATAACCTTAAGACTTTGATAAGTTTATCACAGGTCAATGTAAAAATGAACTGGTATTAATAACCATTGTGAATAAGATAACGTTATAATATAGGAGTGATTAGTAATAATTAACATTGGAAATCATAAAAAATGTTTGCTATGATGATACAAGTATACAAAAGGATGTTCTCGATGAACAAAAAACGCTCTGTGTTAATGAAAGGGTTTTGGCAGGTAGCAGATCCAAAAATTTGGATTGCATCCACCATTCCAATGCTGACAGGTGCTGTAATCGCGTGGACGTTCGGAAACCATACGAAACCACTCAGTGTGCTTTGGTTTGTGCTGGCGGTTGTGGGTGTATTTCTTGTTGAAATCGCAAAAAACGCGCTAAATGAAGTGGTGGACTATCAGTCCGGTGTGGACCCAAGCGTGGATGAACAGCATAGAACGCCCTTTTCCGGCGGAAAAAAATCTATTGTTCAAGGACGCCTTGATATCACGCAGTGCCTGTACATCGCGATAATCTGCTTCCTTTTTGCGGCTGTAATTGGATGCGTTCTGGCATTCTTCGTCGAGATTCGGATATTTTGGATTGGTCTTGCAGGATTAGTGCTGGCAGTTATCTATAGCATGCCGCCATTTAAGCTTTGCTATAGAGGGTTTGGCGAAATTGCCGTGGGTATTGCGTTTGGACCTGTGATCGTAATGGGTATATATGTTTTGATAGAAGGACGGTTTGACTGGTTACCGTTGCTGGTATCGATTCCTATCGCATTCATGATCATTAATGTGCTATGGATAAACCAGTATCCTGACTATGAGGTGGACAAAGCGCACGATAAGAAAAACTGGGTGGTGCGCATGGGCAAGCAAAAAGCAGTGTGGGTATATGCGTTGCTTTTTGCATTAAGCTATCTGTCAATGATAGCAGTTGCGGTCTATGCTGCTAATTTTATCTGGCTGCTGCCATTGTTGACGATTCCGCTCGCGGTAAAAGCTGTGAACAACTGCAGGCGCAATTATGATCAGATTGACAAGCTGATCGCTTCAAACGCGGCGACAGTTCAAATATACCAGCTCTTTGGTTTGTCTTTTGTAATATGTGCTTTACTGGACGGTATAGTTTTTTAATTTTTGGGAGGATAAGATGTCGAAGAAAGTTGTTATTGTGGGTGCGGGATATGCGGGTATCGAAGCAGCCATTAAGCTGAACAAAAAGGGAAGAAAAGACGATCTTGATATTACCATCATTGATCGTAACCCGTACCATACACTCCTGACGGAGATACACGAGGTAGCGGGAAACAGGGTAGGCGAGGATTCGGTCAAAATACCGCTTAAGAACATTTTCAAGAACACAAACGTGAATCTTGTTATCGACAATATTGAGTCTTTTGACTTTGAAACCCGCAAAGTTGCGTCAAGCATTCATGAATATCCTTACGATTATCTGATTATGTCCATCGGATCGACACCCAATTACTTCGGCATACCGGGTCTTGAAGAACACGGTTTTCCGCTTTGGTCGGTAGACGATGCCATGACGATCAGAGACCATATCGAGCACTGCTTTTATGAAGCGGAAACAGAAAAGGATGCAGCGCGCCGAAAGCGTTTGCTTACGTTCGTGGTGGGCGGTGCGGGCTTCACTGGCGTTGAGATGATCGGTGAGTTGGGACAATGGGTCAAGAAGCTTTGCAGACACCATAATATTGACCGAAAAGAAGTAAATTTGGTTATCGTGGACATGCTTCACTGTGTGCTCAGCAACCTGTGTGATAAGAACAGTAAAAGAGCTCATGATTACATGGAATGCAAGATGGGCATTGAAGTCATATTGAGCACTTCGATAAAAGAAGTCACCCCGCAATATGTGGATATCGGTGAAAGAAAGATTGAAACAAACACGCTGATTTGGGCGGCCGGTGTACGCTCGGCACTTGATGTCGAGAATATGGAGCTTGATAAAGGGCCCGGCAGACGTTTGACAGTTGATGAATTTTGCCGCACATCACATAAAAATGTATACGCCGTCGGTGATGTGGGTGCGCTGCTCGACGAAAAGGGCAAAGCGTTCCCCGCGATGGTGGAAACCGCGCTTCAGACAGGCGACGGTGCTGCAGCCAACATATTAAACGATATAAGCGGCAAGGAGCCGGAATCCGTGAAGGTAAAGCTTCATGGCGTTATGGTCAGCATTGGCAACTATTTTGCAGTTGCAGACCTGATGGGAGTTAAACCCGGCCGTTGGATTTCGCTGTTAATGAAATACATTGTGAACATGCACTACCTTTATGGTATTATGAGCGTGAAAGGCATTTGGGACTATCTGCGTGATGAGATACTTCACAGAAGACAGTACAAACGCTTCCTGCAGAGCAACTATACAAAGACTGTTCAGGCATGGTGGCTCGTGCCGCTGCGTTTGTTCCTCGGCTGGACGTGGGTGTACGAAGGTATTAAAAAAGTGCAGGAAGGCTGGTTTACATCACCAAAGCTGGCCAGCTTCTTAGGCTATGCGTCGGGCGCAGACGCGTCTTCAACCGCCACAGGCGCAGAAGCCATTTCGGGCGCCACGCAGGCTGCGGAGGGCGCGGGTGCTGTCGTCGAAAAGCTCATGAATATCGATCTTGGTTTCTTAGGGTTTTTCCTCGAAAGATCAGGGGAAGGGCAATCGCTCGTGTTCCGTGTTCATTTCTTTCTGGTCGACTGGATCATCAACGGATGGGTGCTGGCCA
Source organism: Bacillota bacterium (assembly GCA_023399095.1). Lineage (GTDB taxonomy): Bacteria > Bacillota > Clostridia > Christensenellales > SZUA-584 > SZUA-584. The sequence continues at coordinate 4,438 of JAEWQS010000130.1, read as the reverse complement.
CGCCGGGTTGGGCTATGTTCTTCCAGGTGCTGATCGTGATTCTTGAAATTATCGTGGGTCTTGCGATATTCTCGGGTACATTTACGTTCCTTATGTCAGTTGTGTCGCTCGGCCTCATCGCGATGTTTATCACTTCCACGGGTATGTACGACACAACATGGTGGATGCTGTTCGCAGGCATTGCGACGGCTGCGGGCGCAGGCCGTGCGTTTGGTCTCGATCATTGGGTGCTGCCGTACTTCGGAAGAGTATGGGATGCCACAAAGAAAAACGGCCGTTTAACGCTTATCTTTGGAAAAAAATCTAAGCTAAAATAATCTGAGGGGTAAAAGCAGAGTGTGGGAAAACCTGCCCGCTTTAAATAACGAGCTTGAATTGTTTGAAGCTTTGCTGCAAAAACAGTTCAGCTCTAAAAAAAATATAAACTCTTTTCTTGATCGTTTATCTTTGGATATCATACAAAGCGGGGGAAAGCGGCTTCGTCCTGCGATGACGATAGCCGCCGCCATGCTTGGCGACTACCAACGCGAAAAGGTTCTCAGCACGGCGCTCAGCGTGGAACTGCTGCACACGGCGACGCTGGTTCATGATGATATCATCGACAATTCGGTGCTGCGAAGAAATTCGCCGACGGTGTTTGCCACACAGGGCATTAATACCGCTGTTTTCACGGGCGATTTTATCTATGTGAAGTCGATGCAGGCGCTGGCCGCTGCAGATCTGCCTATGAAGTATTTGACGGAGCTGGCCAAGGCGGTTGAGGCGATATGTGTGGGCGAAGTGGAGCAATTCCGTGGACGCGGCATACTGCCGGGATTTAAAACGTATCTTTCAAGAATCAGCCGAAAAACGGCTGTTTTGTTTGCGGCCTGCTGTGCCGTCGGCGGACATTTAGGTGGGATACCCGAAGAGTCCGTCAAGCATGCGGCGCGTTTTGGCGCTTATTATGGCATTGCGTTTCAAATTAAGGATGACCTGCTGGACATGCTTGACAACCCGAATAAAATCGGCAAGCCTGTCGGCAACGATTTGAAGGAAGGCGTCGTGACGCTGCCTGTCCTGCTGGCGGCTGCGAAGGATGAGAAGCTTCGCAGTCTGATAACAGACTTTTTAAGCGAGTTGAAAAATAAGAAGCCTGCTCAAAGAGACATTAAACGAATTCTTAAACTCGTGATTGATGCAGACAGCATTCAAGCCACAGAGGTCATACTCGAAAAATATATCGCCAAAGCGAAAAGATTCCTAGACAAACTGCCCGAATCGCAGGGCAAGGAGATGCTGGGTTATATACTCAAAAAGACTTTCTAATAGTTCATGTCATGCTGAGCTTGTCGAAGCATCCCATGAATAACGATTTGAAAATGCTTTCCACGTCAATACTGAGCTTGTCGACTATGAAATGGACGAGTATCCCATGGATAACGCGTTAGAAGTGAGGTTCCATGTCATACTGAGCTTTTCAACCTGTCATGCTGAGCTTGCGAAGTATCCCATTTAACGCATTAAAAGTTGGTTTCCATATCATACTGAGCTTGTCAACCTGTTATACTGAGCTTGTCGACTATGAAATGAACGAGTATCCCATGGATTATGCATTAAAAGTGGAATTCCAATCCATAATCGTAGTCGCAGGCACGGAATGACAGCGTCAGCCACCTGTACGCCCGGTTTTCATTCGGGGCGTTTTTGTATTCAATTAATTTTACTTTTCAAATCCTCGATGCACCTGTCCAGTATACGTTTCCCGTATCCCGCTGAATATTCAGGTGCTGTTTGCGCGAACCATTCACCGCCTTCTGCAAGTTCCGGCTTCACAAGTATTAATCCAGGGCGCAATGCGGCCAGCAATGAGCATTCTATTTTGCCCGCATGATCATACCCGAGTTCTTCTTGTATGGGGCGGCTCATGGTGGGCAGCACCTTCACAGTGTTCATTTTCTGTATAACGATTTCCAGATTGCCAGCGCTCGCGAACCAGCCGCGTCCGTTCTGTTTTTCCATCATATCAAAAAAGGTTTGCTTGGCAGCTTTAAGGCATGCCAGAGAAAGCGGAAAAAGCATCTCCATATCAAATTGATGATGGATAAGTATGTAGATGTTTTCCCAGCCGCCTTCGATAAAAGCGCGGAGCAAACCCTTGATATACTGCTCAAACACATCCATATCCATGTGAATGGTGCCTTTTTCAGGGCCAGAGGCTGCATAGCTGGACGGTGCATAAGAAAATGTCGGAGCTAAAACGATGTTGCTTTGCTGCTCCAGCAGCTTTGCAATACCTTCAACGATTATGATATCTGTGCCGCAAACACTGTGCTGCCCGTGATATTCCAGATTGCCAATCGGAATGACAAGCGGAATTTTTTTAACCTGTGCTGTCTTTTGCTCGTCGGGAAACATTACATCAAAAAGCATACAAAATCACCTCAATACCATTATTGACGGTGAGCATGCTTTATAACCAAAAATCGCGCAGAATATAAGCGGGGGAGGAGTATGGTGTTAAATAAAGAACATAAAGTTCCCGTCAGTCTTTTTCTTTTCAGCTTCCGCCGCGAGGTCAAAAAGACTGGTCTTTGAAAGCGCGGCTTTTACCGACGAATCCAGATTACAAAAAACGATCTCTTTAACCGCAGCTTCCATCTCAGGTGACTTTTGCGTGACGGTTTCTTCTGTGGCCTCAAACAGCGCTGTCTCCACCGCGGACAGCACATCATAAGCGCTAACCTCGTGTGGAGGACGCGAGAGCATATAGCCGCCCTGAGCACCCTTAACAGACGAAACAAGTCCGCTGCGTTTAAGCAGCGAGAAAACCTGTTCGAGATATATTTTCGAGATACCGAGCCTTTCGGAAATGCTGATGACAGTTAAATGGTCGCCAGAATCGAATCCCTGCGCGAGGTATATGCTGGCAAACAGGGCATAGCGGCCTTTCACCGAAATTCTCATGTGCTTTCTCCATTCCTAGCAGTGTCTTTTGTATTCAATAGTATTGGAGATAATATGGCATGTCAATCATACTGCTATATATTTATATGAGATAGTGCTTGACAAGACATAAATCTGGAGATAATATTAATACATATAAAACATATATGAAATATAAGATAGGAGATGTGGATATGTCGAAGATATATAAGAGCCTGACAGAGCTTATCGGAAATACACCGCTGCTCGAGCTTTCAAACTATGAAAAGGAAAATGGCTTAAAAGCCAAAGTGATTGGAAAGCTTGAGTATTTCAACCCTGCGGGAAGCGTGAAAGACAGGATTGCCAAGGCGATGATCGACGATGCTGAGCTAAAAGGCATGCTTAAGCCCGGTGCCGTGATTATTGAACCGACAAGCGGCAACACGGGTATCGGCCTTGCTTCGGTGGCGGCAGCGCGCGGATATCGCATTCTACTCACCATGCCCGAAACAATGAGTGTTGAGCGTCGAAACCTTCTTAAAGCCTATGGCGCGGAGCTGGTGCTGACTGAGGGTAAAAAGGGAATGAAAGGTGCTATTGAGAAAGCAGCAGAGCTCGCAAAGGAAACACCGGGTGCGTTCGTGCCGGGGCAGTTCGTCAACCCCGCTAACCCTGCTGTGCACCAAGCCACAACTGGCCCTGAAATCTGGGAGGATACCGACGGCAAAGTCGATATTCTGGTAGTCGGTGTAGGCACAGGCGGCACGATCACAGGAGCGGGAGAATACCTGAAATCAAAAAATCCGTATATCAAGGTTGTGGCTGTGGAGCCTTATGATTCGCCAGTATTATCAGAAGGAACGCCGGGGCCGCATATGATACAGGGCATTGGTGCAGGTTTTGTACCTGATGTGCTGGATACACATGTTTATGATGAAATCATCAAAGTTAAAAACGAAGATGCTTTTGAAACTGGAAGGAAAGTTGCCAAAGCGGAAGGGCTGCTGGTGGGTATTTCGTCGGGCGCAGCGGTCTGGACGGCCACCGAGCTTGCAAAGCGTCCCGAAAACGAAGGGAAGACCATCGTCGTCATATTGCCCGATACGGGTGAGCGTTACCTTTCTACGCTGCTTTTTTCCTCATAGCCGAATGGTCTGTGAAATATATTTACTTTCATAAAATAATAAGTATAGAATATGCGTGTAGAAACTGTTGAGTTTTGGTAAATGAGAGACTATAATAGAATAAAAATATGTATGTTAATATAACATACTAATCTATTTGCCTTTCATTGCTACTATAAAAAGCATGGACTGTGCATAAGCAGTGAGAAAATTTATATGATCGGCAAAGTGGAGAATGCTGATCATATTGATAAATGTTTAGGGGGAAACCCCAGAAATGCGGCTTTGGGTGGCTCCACTGTTACCGCCCAAGGCACGTTAAAAAAGGAGGCAAGAACAATTCCGCATCAGCTTGCGGTGCAGCAGTGTGGAGACCTGCTGTAATGCCACCGCCACTTAGCTTGGCG
>JAEWQS010000095.1 GCA_023399095.1 Bacillota bacterium | reverse complement strand
GCCCTTTGGGCTGTCCTGCCGTGTCTGCAAAAGCCACGGCGACAGAGGCTCCATGTCAACCTGTTAGTTCAAAATTTTCGACACTTTACTGCTTAGTTCCTTGTCCGAAATTCTAGCACCGACCCTTACCACCAACTATAATAAACATTTTAGCAAAGGTATGTCGAAACATATGTATGCCAGTTTTAACAATTCCCCTCCGATGATTATATTTTCTTATCGCACACTTAAGCGCATTTGGCGTGAGCATGTCACCGCACTGTTCACAGAATAAGTAATCGTTTGGTTCTCCGCCCCTTACCCTTAAATATTGCATCAGCGTTCCTTTAAGTGTCGTTGATATGGGCACAACAATCTGCTTTCTGGTTTTCATGTGTCTAAAGATAACTTCTGATGCATCTAAGTCTAAGTCCTTAAGCTTGATATTGCATACTGTACTGCACCTTGCCCCTGTGCCAATCAAAAAGGAAACTATCACCCAGTTACGATACTCTGCAAAGTTGGCTTTCTTCATGTCTGGTTTACGTAATAGTATCTTCAATTCGGCTTCTGTGTACGTAGGCATGATAGGTGATTCAGCCCTAACGTTACTTATCTTTATAGGCTCCATATAACCACGTTCCGCAGCATAATTAACTATGGCTCGCAGACTCCGCATATGAGTGTTAATAGTAGAATCCTTATTTCGCTTTTCATCACGAAGATGATTGATAAAATTATACAATGTGTCTTTGGTAAATGTGGCTATAATAAAGTCATTGCCCATATAGTAAAGTACGGCTCTTTTGCTTTGTTCATAAAAGCGTAGTGTTTCGGGCGACAGGTTCTTAGCCTTGTTGAATATCTGGAACTGCTCAAAAACTTCTGTAAAGGTGATATCCTGTGCGGACACCAATTTAATCATGGGTTTTACGGACATAAATAATACCTACTTTCCTTACATTTTGTTTGCAAGTAATCGTAGGTACAATCCTTTGAAAAGTGCCTGTTTCAAGGAAATCCACGGATTTGGTTCAGGAGCGCCGTCAGAGTCGTAGGTGCTACCGTTACACAATTCCGCTATATTTATATATCCCGTGATGCCGTCCGCCAGGTTTTAACACCTGCTCTCAAAAGCAGGGTGGGTGCACTGCCCAAATCATCAGCCATCCCGTCGTTGCGGGCCCGACATCCGATCTGTGAACGAGTGCTCCCGTTCAAGTACTGTAGGTTTAAAATCAAGGCGTCATTCGAACACCGCAGGATATGGTGGGGTTAATTGGGATCGAACCAACGACCTCTACGATGTCAACGTAGCGCTCTAACCGGCTGAGCTATAACCCCCCAAAGCCGTACTACATATTATACACAATCACGCTGTGAAATCAAGCGCTTTTTTCGTTTTTTATTATGTTTTGCTGCCGACAGGACACACCGCCGCGCATATGCCGCAGACGGATCCGCGCCCGATCATGCCGAATTTATCTTTCATAAACCGCGAGCAAAGCGCTGCATCCACGATGTCGTCGCGGCTGCATCCAAGGCTCCACGCATTGCCGACGATTGCTCCGCTTGGGCATGCGTCCACGCAAGCGCGGCAGCTGCCGCATTGCGGCTGCATCATCTGCCCCTTGGGCAGCGGGCAGTCAGTGAGCACCGTCGCAAAACGCACGCGCGGGCCATAGTCAGTTGACACAAACAGGCCGCTTTTGCCCATAAACCCAAGCCCTGCGAGGTTCGCCGCCGTCTTGTGCGGAAAGTCCGCCGAAATGCCAGCCGTGCTCGTAGTCTGAGATGCGGGAATCGCTGCGGCCTTGTAGCCGCTGCGCTGTAAAAACAACGCGCATTTTAACGCGCACATATCGAGGAACGCGTTCGCCGTGCGGTAATGATGAAAATAAAGCTTCGTCGGGCCGCCACACACCTCATCCATCACGGCATCCAGCAGCCTCACACCGATTGTCACAGCGTATGGAAGCGCGGCAAAGCGTTCCGGTACGTATCCCGATACGTTCGATGTGCCAAAAACGTCTGCGCCTTCCTGCCTATTAAGTCTTTCCAACTCATGTGTGATCATGTATCCTCTATATATAGTTCGTTTCAAAATATAAAGTACTATATTTGCTGTACTATATCAAAAAATATGATATAATAATAGTAGTATTTTGCGTCTGGAGGACTGTAATGCAAATTGAAGCAATCGCACAAAACAAATTACTCATCCTGTATCTGCTCAAATCCATTAACATACAGCTTTCCGAACTGCAAATTTTACGTATCGTCTCGGATAACAACTGGCTGAATTACTTTGACTTAAAAGAATGCATGTTCGAGCTGATTGAAAGTCGACTGGTGGAGCAACGGGATACACCAAGCGGCCTGTTCTATGCGCTCTCCGAGCTAGGCGGCACTACGGTGTTCTACCTTGAAAAGGAGCTGCCCGCTTCGGTACGCAAGGCCGTGGATACATACTGCGAAGCGAACCGCGACGAGCTGCGCCTTGAAACCGAGCTTTGCGCCGACTATATCAAAATCGACGAGGGCGAATACAAGGTGATGCTAAAGGTCCTTGAAAATCAGGTACCCGTATTCGAGCTCAACCTCGTGACTTACTCGCAGACCAGCGCCGAAGCTTTCATCAACAAATGGAAGCATGTCGCGCCCAAGATATACAAAAGCACCTACGACAACCTAAGCGAATAATAACATTAGCCTAATAACGCCTTAACGGGCGTTTTTGCTTGGCGAAAAAGTTACTTATGTCATTTCGATTGAGCGTTAGCGATTGACTACGTAGTGGACAGGCTCGGAATGACCAAGCAGGGTTTATTGACAGCCTGCAACGCCTTAACGGGCGTTTTTTCAGCGCTCGAAATCCACGGTGGCCGACGCTTCGATGATGCTGCGCATAAACTGTCTGACCGGCTGGTGCAGCTCGTGCTTGTCGTATGTTTCATAATCGGCGCGCGTGTCGCAGTCTACGATGAGCGCGATATCATACGAGCGCTCGCTTTTCACTTCGTCGAGCCCCACTTCCACTTTGCGCACCACCGGCACCGCGGCCAGAGAACGCAGCTTCTCAAGCGCTTCCCCAGCCTTGTGCTTCTCTTCGGGCTTCAGCCTGAAAAAAACGATATGTCTGAACATTTAATTTTCCTCCTACAATATATGGTTCAATTATTTTATGTCCACAAGCTTGCTTGGGTCGATCTTCGCTTCTTCGAATGTGGCCATGTTTTGAAGCATTGCTGCGCTGGATTCAAGTATGTGCATCATGAGCGGACAGCCGCTGCCTTCACCAAGCCGCATGTCCAGTCTCAGCGGCGCCTCCATACCCAGCGCTTCCATAACCGTCTGGAAGCCGGGCTCCGCGCTGTGATGCGACGCAAACGCGTATTCGGTGACCAGCGGGTTCAAGCGGCTGGCCGCCAGTGCCGCCACGGCAGAAATAAACCCGTCAATGACCACAGCCACCTGACGGTAAGCGCATCCCAAAAAGAAACCGGCCATCGCCGCGATATCAAAGCCGCCCACACAAGAGAGCACTTCCAGCGCGTTGTCGGGGCTAGGGCTTGTGGTTTCGAGCGCACGGCGAACGACGTCGCGCTTTATTTCCAGCTGCTCGTCCGTGATGCCCGCACCGCGACCCACCACCAGCTCCGGATCTGCGCCTGTCAGCGCGCAAAGCACCGCGGACGATGTCGTGGTGTTGCAGATGCCCATTTCTCCGCAGCCCACAAGACGGTAACCTTTGTCGGCCAGCGCCTCCGCCGCATCAATTCCGTGCGCAATCGCCTGAACGGCCTGCGTGATATCCATTGCCGGTCCTTTGGCGATGTTGCGCGTGCCGTCGCCCACGCGGCGGTCTTCGACGCCCCTTGCGCCCTTGAAGCCGCGTATGCCCATATCGTAGACAAATACATCCGCGTTCGCGCTTGCCGCAAACACCCCCACGCCCGTGATGCCCTTTGTCATATTGACAGCCTGCATGGCCGTTACGCTTTGAGGCACCGGCGTATACCCCTCATCCCACACGCCATTGTCCGCGGCAAACACCGCGATGGCTTTTTTCATGGGCGGAAAGCTCGTTTTGACGAAAATGCCGGACAGTTTGACCGCATAGTCTTCCAGCGTGCCCAAGCTCCCGATCGGCTTAACCAGATTCTTCACACGCTGCTGCGCCTTTTCCATGGCGGCAGCGGAGGGCTTCTTGATATTGATGATTCTCTTCACGCCGTGTCCCCTTTAGGGAAGCATACCAAAACAATCGGTGCTTCCTTAGTTTTTCTCAATTCTACAACAGTGTGGATGGCTTTTCAATGAATTGTTGCATGAATAGGTAAATGCAAAAAAGACTGTTGCCTTTATCCATACTTCGTGATATTATTCACATAGATGCGCAAGAGAGGTACATCTTTTGCGCGTCACGCAAAAATCATAGACCTGACCTGACGACACAGATGAAATGTCTACGTTGGAAGGCGCGTTACAAAATACCAAACGGTTATCCGTTTTGATGTGCTTTGTCAACCTGCCTGTCCGGCAGGTTTTTTGATTGTTATAAAAGATGCGGGAGGAGCCATATTATGAAAAGAATCGCGGTCATCACCGCCATACTGGAGAATCCGGAGCGCGACCAGAGCGAGTTCAACGCGTTGGTGGCAAGCTTTAAGGGGCTCATCAAGGGCCGCATGGGGCTTCCGCTGCAAGAACACGGCGTGACGGTCATCACGATCACGCTGGTGGGAGACATAAACGAAATCAACAGCCTGACGGGTAAGCTTGGCCTTATCCCCGACGTACAAGTCAAAACATCCATATCCAAAAAAGAGATCTAATCCACAAAGGGGAGCACAGGTGCCCTCCGGTGCTTCCCATAAGCCCTCAGGCTGATTGAATATTTTTTAACGCAATGCGTGAAAGGAGATTCTATAATGAAAAAACGATTGACTGTATTTATGGCACTGGTCATGGTGCTGGCCGTATTCACGGCATGCAGCGCCCCTGCAAACGAGGTCGCTTCCCCGTCACCGACGGAGACGGCTGTGCCGACTGAAACGCCAAGCGAAACGGCCACGGAAGCGCCGACGCCCGAGCCGTCTGCGTCAGCCGCATACGGTGAAAACAATCCGCTGGCCGTCGCTACGTTGGCCGGCCCCACTGGTATGGGCATGATTCAGCTGTTCAATAACCCGGCTTACGAGGTCGGCCTTTTGACCAGCCCCGATCAGATTAGCCCCAAGGTGATCAGCGGCGAGGTTTCCGTCGCGACCATACCCTCCAATCTTGCGGCTGTGCTTTATAACAAGATGCAGGGCGGCATCAAAATCGTGAGCGTCAACACGATGGGTGTGCTGTATATCGTCGAGAATGGCGATACCGTAAACAGCATTGAAGATCTTGCGGGAAAAACACTCTATGCCACCGGTCAGGGCGCCACGCCCGAGTATGTGCTTAACAAAATACTCAAGGACAACGGGCTTGAGGATGTCATGGTGGAATACATGGGCGCTCATGCCGACCTTGCCAATGCCGTGGCCGCTGGCGATGTGTCTCTCGCGCTGCTGCCAGAGCCTTTTGTGTCGTCCGTGCTCGCACAGAACCCAGGTGTCACGGTTAAGCTGGACATCAACGAGGAATGGCGCAAGATATTCGGCGAAGACGCGGGTATGCCCATGGGCGTCACCATCGTCAGCGATGCGCTTGCAAGCGACGCGGCGAGCATGAATCAGCTGATTGCGGATTACTCCGCATCGGTAGACTATGTGCTTGCAGAGACTGACAAAGCGGCTGCCGATATCGTGACCAAACAGATTGTGGGCGCTGAGGCCGTGGCGAAAGCGGCGATACCGCGCTGCGGCTTATCATTTATCACAGGCGAAGAATGCAAAGCGATACTCGATGATTATTTTCAGGTGATGTTCGACAGCAACCCGCAATCAGTGGGCGGCGCGATACCCGATACCGGCATCTATTACCTGCCGTAAGGACACACTTTTTCCGATAGCCTGAGGCCGGATCGCCATTTGGCATCCGGCCTTTAAATTGGCGAAAAACCCCAAGCTTGGTCATAGCCAATCTTGCTTTCGTACAATAGTTATCAACTCATATAAGCCAGCAATTGTCTCTCCCTCCGACACTTCGTGTCACCTCCCTCTTCAGAGGGAGGCAAAATAAGCACCAATAATTCTATATCTTAAATCTATCCTTGCTTAATTAATGCATGTAAGCATACTTTGACTACGTAACAGCAGGCTTATGAGGAAATTGTCACATTTATCTACCAACTTGGCTCCCTCTGAAGAGGGAGCTGGCTGCGTAGCAGACTGAGGGAGAGATTTAGGATGAAAAGTGCTTTGTAGAAGGGGCTTCAAATCCACTCCGTCGTCAGTCGCTTACGCTTTTCGGCACCTTTCATAACCCCTTTTTGCCAGCTTCCCGCGAATTGACTTTTCTAAATATTTGCTATAGAATGTAGCATGCATAAATTTGTGAAAGAATACGTTTCGTATCACAAGGAGGAAAACGTTTTGAAAAAACATATATCCATTATACTGATTATGACGCTGCTTTTGACCGCTGTATTCAGCTTTGGCAGCGTGGCATTAGCAGCTCCAGTTTTTACAGTATGGCCTGCTGAGGAATTTGAATCTTTGACTGAAGGAACAGAAGTAACTTTTAATTATACTGTTAAGAACGACAGTGGCGTAAATATTACTGGTAATATTTATTGTCCCACAATTAGCAATAACCCCGTATGGGAGGTTAATACTGGACCGGACGGTGATAATCCGGGGACATTTAAAATGTCTGTTCCAACCGAAATGATAGGACAAGATCTCACCTTTACTCTCAACGACATGCAATCGAAGACAAAGATCGACAAGAAAACCCTTTCGACCAAGCTCGCCGCTTCGGGCTCCGTGCCGCGCACACTTTACGGCGAGGGCGAGACGGTCAAGTTCGAGTTCAAGATTGAAAATCAGGGTGAAACCACAATCGACGGCATCGTCGTCTCAGCGCCTGAGCTTAATGGCGGCAAGGGTCTCAATTCCGGATTCTCTCTCGCGGCCGGGCAAAGCCAGACGGTGAAATACAGCCATACCATGGCGAAGGATATCACGGTCAATGCATCCGTATCCTATTCGGTGGGCGGCGCCGCGCAATCGCCGGTTGGTGTCAATCCAATTGCTTTGACACTTGAGTCGCGAAAAGTGGAGCCGACGCTTACCGTCAGCAACGACAAACCGGCTGCGGGTGAAGATGTCACATTTACGCTGAAGCTTGTCAACAAGGGCAACGTGCCATATAAGCATATCAAGATTGTTGTCAACGGCGAAGAGAAGGAATATCCGTCTAAGCTGGAAGCAAACAGCGAAGTCACGGGCGATTTCAAAATGTCGTTCCAGACATCCACGGATGTGTCCTGCTCCATTTCGCTCGAAGATCATACGGGCGAAACCAAGCAAATCAACAGCAACACGGTCACCATCGATCTGCCTGTTGATCCAAACGCCGTGACAAGCAAGCTGCAGTTTGCGATGAATGTGGATCGCCCTCAGCTGACGTCAGCGGGCACGATCAATTTCACAGGGTTGATTACCAACGGGACAGACTACGAGCTATCCAATGTCAAGGTGGACGAAGCCACTTTGGGCAATATATTCAGCGCTGATACGCTGGCTGCGGGCGGCAAAGCCAATGTGCCTTTCTCGGCCGATATCAACGAGACGACCACCTACAGCTTTGTGCTGACGGCCACCGACAAGGACGGCAACCCCTATACCATGAATGCCGAGCCTATCACCGTGACGATACAAACCGCCGGACCGGAAGCAACACCGGGCTTTGAAGAAGCAGCCGATGTCACAGAAACGCTTGCGCCGGACGCCAACGTGTCTCTAGGCTCTATCGGCACGCTTGGCATCATCGCTATCGTATTGGTTGTTCTGATTATCGGCGTCGGCGTCACGCTGCTCGTGCTTTGGAAGAAAGGCCAGTCGCCGAAAAAGTCGACCACGGCTCCCGGAAGATCGGCCACGCCGACAGGAAGAAAGAGACCTGCTTCCTCGTACACACGCAAAAAAGCCCCGACGCAGAAGAACTATCGCGACAGGAACAATTTCTAAAGTAGCGCTTATCAAGGGGCTGTCCGAAACGATTGCGTTAATCGTGGCGGATGGCCTCTTTTTCGCTTTGTTGCTTCCATCAATGCACATAAAGTCACGAAAACGGTCATTCTGAGCGAGTGTAACGAGGAACAGAATCTGACATTATGCTTCCCCGCATTTCATAATCAATTCTTATTGCCCCTTTGATCAAGTATATCAAGGTTGGAACGAAATACTCTGACTTTTCATTCCATTAAATCGATATGTTTGTCCGTCTGGTGATAACCTCAGCCAATTGACATTTTTCTCTGCTATATCTATCGCAGTGGTGCAGAACAAAACGAGATATTGTCGTAATTTGTCGTAAAGGAATAATTATTAACGCTTTATGCACGAGGTGATAATCGACGAGTTATCCACCAAACCATGTGGATAACCCCGTTTTTGTGGTGGATAACTGTGTTTTGATGGGTATAGAGGTGACTTATTTCCCATTGCTGTGCGTTCGACAAATTCTGCACGCGCACAATATGGATGTGGATAACATTGCTGATAAAATGTCAGCGGACACAAAAAAACAGGGCGCTGTCGCGCCCCGTTTTTATCGCTTTACATAATCTTAACATATGCCGCATAAACATACGCGACGGACGATTTGTACACGATTTTGTGCCATGAACCGCCTGCCTGCGTGATCTCCACGACGTCTCCTCTGCCCAGCTTGCCCAGAATCGTGGACGATGTGGATGCTTTGCTGCGCACATTGAGCACACCTGCTGTGACCGTGCCATACGTGGCGGTGGATGCCTTGAGATACTGCGTATACATATACCCCTCGCTGCCGCCGTACTTGACCTTGGTCCACGTACCGCCTGCTTCTAGCACCTGCACGATATCGCCGCGCGACAGCGTGGTCATCACCGCACCATTTAAATCCGCCGTTTTGCGCAGGTTGAGCCTGCTGGCGTTCACTGAAGCGTATGCCGCTGTGGTGCCGCCGGAACCATTGTCGCCGCCCGTATCGCCGGAGCCGCTGTCTGCAACGCCGATTCTCACGTAGCTCGCGTGCACGTAAGCCACAGAGCCGTTGTAAAGTATTTTATGCCAATCGGCTGTAGCGTTGGCATCGAGAATATCCACCTTATCGCCCTTACCGAAACTCCCGAGCTTTGAGAACGACGTACCCGGCCCGCTTCTTATGTTGAGCACGGAGGCAGTGATCACGCCTGTGGCCTCTACTTTTTGCTCCGCCGCCAGCTTGACATAAGCCGCATACACATAGGCCACCTGATCTTGATACCATATCTTATGCCAGTCCGCGACGGGCTTCACCTCAACGATTTCCACGCTGTCACCCTTGTGAAAGCTGCCCAACCGCGTATGGGTCGTTCCCGGCCCGCTTCTTATATACAGCTCACTTGCAGATACGGTGCCCGTTTGCACGATCGCAGGCTTTGTGGGCGTTTCAGCGGGCGTTGGTGTCGGCGTCGGTGTTTCACTGGGCACGGGCGTTTCCGTCGGTGCAGGTGTCTCCGTGGGCGCCGGTGTTTCGCTTGGCTGTGGCGTCTCGCTTGGTACTGGCGTTTCCGTCGGTACAGGCGTCTCTGTTGGCGGATCAAGCTGCACATAGTAAGCGTATAGATATGCTTCCACACCGCCGAAATCGATCTTGTGCCAGCCCTCGGCAACGTTTGCCTGAGTAACCGTAATCCGCGCGCCTGCCGCCGCCTTGCCGATCGTCGGATACTCGGTGCTTGGCGTGCTTCTCACGTTCACGTAACTGCTGCAGTTAATCACCGTGGCGTTGGATGTATCCACCCCCGGTGTCGGCGTTTGAAGCCCGGGCGGCGAAATATTCAGCGTCTCAAAATATGTATTCGGATAATAGAAGGACAGAATATCGCGATAGGTCTGCCCCGCCTTCGCGCGCGTCTGCGCACCGCGCTGGCTCATGCCCACGCCGTGCCCGTAGCGCCGGTGATAAATGTTCCAGCTCGCGGCTGTTTCCTCCACCACAAACAGCCGCAGGCTGGTATTCGCAAAGGCCTGATACAGACCGCCCGATTTATCGAACTCGTGCATATCGATGGTAAACGTGACAGTCACCGGCTCCTGAACCAGCGCCTGTCCTGAGAGCCTTTCCTCGTCCGGTGTGGCGTAGCGGTTCGCAAGCACCGTCATGGTCACATCCGCATTCTTATAAACCACGCAGTTTCTGGCGCCTGTGGCATCCGGCAGACCATGGTTGCCTTCATGGGTGTGCGGCGAAATGCCGCTGACGCCTGTGATCGAAATATCGCTGGTGACGCCCGCTATATACCCTTTGGCCGCAACCTTAGGCAGCGCGGCAATTTTGAAATACCGCTCCGCGTTGGCGCTGAGACTGCTAGACCCTGCCACCATCTTGCCAGAATTCATATACTGATAAGTGATGGGTGCCGAGCCCGAAACGGATTTTGGAAATATCAGCACCTCCTGCACGCTCCACGTGTTCTGCACATCGTAAGGATCGGCCTGAACCACATGATACGGCAGCAGCGTCGCGCTGGAAGACCAGACGTGCTGCGGAATATCTACATAGCCGCCGTTGGACGCGGCATAATACGTTTGAACGAGCTTGCCGTCGCTTTTGAGCACCGTTTTGGCTGTTTCGTCCACGGCTCTGATTGCGTTGCTCTTGGACGGGTCGTATCCTCTGTAAACTTGATTGGCCGCGGTATCCACCATGTCATACGAGCCGCTGCCCATATAGCGCACGGCATATGTTCTTGCCGCCACCGCCTGGGATTTTAGCGCTTCGAGCGGCCATGTGTTGCTCATTTCATGAGGCACCACACCATACAGGTAATAATCCAGATAAACATGATTGATAAGCACGACCGAGCTGCCGCTGAGGCGTAACTCAATGCTTCCAAGATAATCATTTGTGCCATGAGCCGTTGTCTTGATAGTGGCGTAATTATAGCTGCCCGAATTCGGCTGCTTCTCCACAATCTTGATCGCATTTCCCGAGCAGACAATCGTGCTGCCCATATACAGATTGAGCGTCCCGTTTTGCGCTTTAACCGTATACGAGCCGGACGATAAGCTTTTGCCTCCATCTATGCCGTAGTTGCCGTTCAGCGAAAAACCAAACGATGATGTGGAACCTATGGAAAGCTTCACGCGCACAATTGAATAGTCTGCCGCCTGCGCCTTATCCAGATTTGCGGAAACCACACCGACCATAAGGACAGCCACAATTAACAGACATAGTATTTTCTTTAATGTCTTTTGCAATGATGTATTCAACCGTCTGTCACCTCACGTCATATTTACCCGAAATAGCGCACAAAAAACAATGAATTGATAATAACTGTGTTATTCGATGCATATTCTGCAATTTCCTTTAAATTTTGTGTGGTAATATATACAATCTTAATATATATGTCATATTTTCTTCATATCTGGTGTTTTCTCGCAGTAAAAGATTAAAGCAACCAATACTCTATTTGCATGCAAAATGGATGGCTAATGTGATATAGTGGAGACAAACCTGCCGAAAGGAACATGTATGAAAAAAGTCTTCATTTGTTTTGCTATTCTGATGCTTGCTTTGAGCGGCTGTGCGCCACAAAGCGCACCAAGCGATACAGTTCAAGCCAAGGTGGTCAGCGTCGTGGATGAATCCTACCGGGACGAGGCGGCGGGAAAGTTCTACTGCACCCAATACTTAACGCTGACGCTGCTCGAAGGAGAGCATCAAGGCGAAACACATGAAGCGCAGGTTTACATTGATGCCGCGAACAACACAAACATCGCGCTGTACCGCATAGGTGACACTGTTGAAGTTTTCGTGCAATTAACAGAAACGGGCGAGGTGGCGCATGTCAGCGTGCACACACTTGTGCGCGCGCCGTATGTGATCGTACTGGCCGCCGTGTTTTTGGTTCTTATCCTGCTAATGGGGCGTTTGAAGGGGTTGAAAACGATACTCGCGCTCGTGTTTACCGTCAGCGCGGTGATATTCATACTTGTGCCGCTCATTGCTGGCGGCTATAATCCCGTTCTGGCCGCGGCGATTGTCTGCATTGTTATCACCGTCGTCACAATGCTGGCCGTGGGCGGCTTCAACAAAAAAGCCGCATCCGCAATACTCGGCACCACGGGCGGGCTTATCTGCGCCGCCATTATTACACTGATATTCAGCGCACTGATGCGCATCACGGGTATAGACTCCTCTGAGGTCGAGCTGCTCATGGTCGCGGAGACCAATGTCATTTTCGATTATCAGGGCATACTGACGGCGGGTATACTGATCGGCTGTATCGGTGCTGTCATGGATGTTGGCATGTCGATCTCATCCTCATTAAGTGAGATGCGCAGCATCGATGCGTCCATTAACGCCAAGCGGCTTTTCCATTCGGGCATGTCCGTCGGCCGCGATATCATCGGCACAATGGCCAATACGCTGATACTTGCCTATACGGGCGGGTCCATCATGCTGATGGTGGTCTGGTCTGTGTACGGCGTCTCCTTCGCAGACATGTTAAACAAGGGCTATATCGTGCTGGAAATCGCCAAATCACTTTGCGGCAGCATCGGCATGGTGATGACCATACCGATCACCGCGTTTATCGCTTCGCGTCTTATCGGTACGAATCCGGAAACGCCGCCGGCTATTGAAGCGGACAACGAAGGAATGCCTGTGCAGCCGGAAAACGAAAAATGAACTCAGCTTTTCGCGAGCAGGCTGACCATCACGGTCATATCATCTCGCGGGGGCCGACCGCCCAATGCCTTGTCAATGATTGCGTCTGCTGTGCTTTGCGCGTCTGTCTGCGGGATATCCGCGAACCAAAGCATATAGTCATCATTTATTTCGTCAGCCACTCCGTCGCTCATCATCACGACCATATCTCCATACGAGAGGGTATGCCGCACACTTACGGGTTTCACCTCGTCGATAATGCCCATCGGCAGCGAGCCCGGCGTGACTGTCGCCACGCCTTCGTCGCTGAGTATATAAGAGGTCTCCGCGCCGATTTTTGTAAACCGCGCGTCACCTGTTTTTAAATCCATCACGCAAAGATCCACCGTGGTGAAAACCTCATCGTTGCCTTTGAGCATCAGCAGACGGTTGATGGTGTCAAATATCACCGCATCGTCGAAGCCCGCTTTGAAGAAATTCTCCACCAGCGACACCGCCGCGGCGCTTTCCCGATTGGCCGCCGCACCACTGCCCATGCCGTCACACAGCATCAGCAGATACCTCCCGTCCTTAAGCAGAGACGCCACCTGGCTGTCTCCCGATATGTCGTCCTTGGTCACCTTCGCAATGCCCGTTTGCACTTGATACCGCTTGGCCTGTTCAAACCGCATCGTGCTATAAGCACCCGCGCCGCAAAGTGTCTCGGATGCCTTTTGCATACGCATGCCGCAGGCACCGCTCACCACGCTCTCAAGACTCCGCCCGTTCTCGCTTTCGCCGCCTTTTATTTTGATGCCCACAGCCACACCACCCGCAAGGCTTTCGGCGCAAACTTCTTTGACACAGTAATTCGCTGCGTCCAGCGCTGCCGCCACCTTTTCCTCCACGGATTCCAAAAATTTAAATCCGGTATCCACCTCGCGGCCGATATCGGCCACCACCTTGGCCACACCTTTAAGCTGCTTTCCCGTGATCATGCGCGACTGCTCAATTTTCTTCTGCCATTTTAAGCTCAGAAGATACGAAGCGAACATACTCTCCGCCGTGGTCAGTATGCCCTTCACGTTGTAGCATTTTTTCGCGAACGCGGCATCGATATGCGATTCATCAAGATATCCGTGCTTCTCGAACGCCACAAACAGGCGGTTAAACACGCTGTACGTGCTCAAAAAATCTTTGTCCCAGCAGCTTTTGCGAAACACACAGTCCTTGCAGGTGCTTTCCGCGACGATGGACAGCACGCCGGATATCTGTGCGTTGCCATGCACCTTGGATTCCGCTTCTTTGGCAAACATATCGCCTGTCTGCAAAAACACCTCGGACACCTCCTGCAGCCGCCCCACGGTCAGTTCCTTAAAACGCCGCGTGTGCATTCTGTACTCAAATTCACGGCGCGTCTTTAAGTCGATATACCGCCCCGCAAGCATGAGCACCTTGCGCGGCAGCGCGACAAAAAGAACCACCGCCAGCCCTGTTTCAATCAGTACCAGTGTCCACACAGCCTGATTGAAAAACGCGATGAGAAACAGCAGCACGGCCAAAATATAAGAAAAGGCGACGCCGGGTTTTTTCAGCTTGCGCAGCGTCCCCCCCAGCATACCTGCAATGCCCATCATGCCGATCATGGTGACTTCTGCGGAAATGCCGAAGCAGAGCGCCATCCCGAGCGCAAGCCCCACACCTGCCCCCAGTGCGGCGCCGCCCGTATACGCCATGCACAGCACAAGAAACTGTGCGATGATGCTGGCGATATACACACCTTTGACATTTAGCGGGCCGAACATGCACACAAATACCAGCGCGCCGAGCGCCAGACAAATCGTCTCTTCCACCGTAAAAAGCGTCCGTTTCGTACCCGTTACCGACATATGAATCATTGTGCTGAATACATAGATCATCATCAGTGCGACCATACACTCCAGCACAGCCTTCATGAAAACCTCTAAGTCGGCTGTCTTAAAGATGGCCGCGCCTATTGCGTAAGCTCCGGCTGTGGTCAGTACGGAAGCCCAGCGCCGCATGTGTGCCTTTCCCACGGTCAGAAGCACACTGCATATCACCAGCACGATAATGACGATATAAAGCGTGTCGTCCGGCACAAGCAGCGCCCCAAGGCATACACCGGCGGCAGCCAGCAGCACCTCCTGTCTGCGCGAAAAAAAGCAGGCCGCCACAAATGCGGGACCGAAAGGCGAAATGCCGCCGATCAGGCGTATGCGGCCCATCAGGAACCCAAAAACCATAAAAAGAAAAGCGATCACGATTTTTCTCAATATGGCTTCGTGACGGCTTAAGAATTGTTTTATAGAAAAACCGGAGCTTTGCTGCGCAGAAGCGGTGGCATCGGTCGACATGAGATGGATCACTCCTTTTTTGGGGGTGTGGTTACCCTTGTGTGTAGTAACACCCATTATAAGCAGGCTGTTTTATAAAACATTGTCGCACTGCGCGCTAAAGCGACGGATAATTTGCCGATAGCCAAAAAAAATTTTGCAGCTCTGCGTATAAATAATGCGCATTTTGCGTATAATAATTAATTGCACATTTTTAAACCTTCATAAAATCAAAAAGGTTCGTATTCATTATTGGCTTTGTCGTTTTTTGCTGTTATAATGTTAAATAATTATCAATTAATATATACAAAGTTTTCAAATTCTATTGGGAGGTTAAGTTTATGCAGTGTTCCAGAGAAGTGGATGAAATGGTATACGTGGCCAAGGGGCCAAAGCATGGTCCTGCGCCTATCCCCGAAGAAGGTCTTTGGGTGAAGTCCAAGCAGATTACAGACATCTCAGGCCTGACGCATGGCGTGGGCTGGTGCGCACCGCAGCAGGGCGCATGCAAGCTGACGCTGAATGTGAAAGAGGGCATTATCGAGGAAGCCCTTGTCGAAACACTCGGCTGCAGCGGCATGACGCACAGCGCGGCCATGGCGGCGGAGATTCTTCAGGGCAAAACAATACTTGAAGCGCTCAACACAGACCTCGTGTGCGACGCGATAAACACCGCCATGCGCGAGCTGTTCCTGCAGATCGCTTATGGCCGTACACAAACAGCGTTTTCCGAGTGCGGATTGCCGATTGGCGCGGGGCTTGAAGACTTAGGAAAAGGGCTTCGCTCTCAGGTGGGCACGATGTATGGCACAAAGCAAAAGGGCGTTCGTTACCTCGAAATGGCCGAAGGTTATGTGACAGAGCTTGCCATCGACGAAAACGATGAGGTGATCGGCTACAAATTTGTCAACCTCGGCAAAATGATGGAGGCTATCCGCAAGGGTGTTGATCCCGCGGAAGCGCTTGCCAAAAACACAGGAACCTACGGACAGTTCGACGGCGCGGCGAAATACATCGACCCGCGCGCCAAATAGGGAGGGTGCTTACTATGGTGAATTTTGAAGGTTACAACAGACGTATTGCAGGTATTGAAAAATGCATGAAGGAATACGGCTTTGAAAGCTTAGAGCAAGTGGAAGAATACTGCAAGAGCTTTGGCATAGACGTGGACGGCATAGTCAAAAGCGTACAGGCCATCGCGTTTGAAAACGCGGCATGGGCGTATACACTGGGTGCGGCTATCGCGCTCAAAAAAGGCTGCAAAGTCGCGGCAGACGCGGCAGAAGCCATCGGCATCGGCCTGCAGGCATTCTGCATCCCGGGCAGCGTGGCAGAGCAGCGCGTCGTGGGTATCGGTCACGGCAATCTCGCGGCCATGCTTCTGCGTGAAGAGACACAGTGCTTCTGCTTCCTCGCGGGTCACGAGTCCTTCGCGGCGGCGGAAGGCGCAATCGGTATCGCAAGAACAGCCAACAAGGTCAGAAAAACGCCTCTTCGCGTTATTCTTAACGGCCTTGGCAAAGACGCGGCCTACATTATCTCGCGTATCAACGGCTTCACAAACGTCGAGACCGAATACGACTACAGCACCGGCGAACTCAAGATCGTCTGGGAAAAAGCGTTTTCCAATGGTGAGCGCGCAGCTGTCAAGTGCTACGGCGCTGACGACGTGAACGAAGGCGTGGCGATCATGCGTCATGAAAACGTTGACGTGTCTATCACGGGCAACTCGACTAACCCGACACGTTTCCAGCATCCTGTCGCAGGTACATACAAGAAATGGGCCATCGAGAACGGCAAGAAATACTTCTCGGTCGCTTCGGGCGGCGGCACAGGCCGTACGCTGCATCCGGACAACATGGCAGCGGGCCCCGCTTCCTACGGCATGACGGACACCATGGGCCGTATGCACGGCGACGCGCAGTTCGCGGGCTCTTCGTCTGTTCCGGCGCACGTTGAAATGATGGGTCTCATCGGCATGGGCAACAACCCGATGGTGGGCGCATCCGTGGCGGTCGCGGTGGCTGTCGAGCAGGCGCTGTCCAAATAATCAGATACAAAACGAACGCCCTCGGTTATTCACTGCCGAGGGCGTTATATTTTTGGCTCACGTTTATTATATATTGTGCTTACCCCAGTATACCCTCCAAAATTTGCGCTGCAGAGCGCACATACTGCTTGCACGACGTGCTAAAAAGCCCCTTTTCCCGCGCTTCTTTCATATCGCACCCTAATAGTTCACGGCAGTTCAAAGAACCGTTCTGCCGCGTAAATTCATCGCAGAACGCATGAATTGCCTCATAGGTTTTCTCGTGAGCTGCCATGTCATTGAGCTGCGTCCGACCAAATTTCAAGCCAATCGCCATAATCGCACCCGATACAGCACCGCAGACTTCCTGTTTTCTGGCGATCCCTCCGCCAAACCCGTTTGCGATTTTCAGCCCCACACTTTCCTCCAGCCCCAGCAGGTCGCAGTACGCAGCAAAAACAGCCTGAGAACACACAAACCCTTCTTCAAACAGCTTAACCGCTTTTTCGATTCTCTCACTCATCATCGTGTATTCCTCTCTTTAATATTGAAAATTTTGAATTTTATATCTGTTGATAATCATGTACCTTGTCTTTTTCTTGAAAAGCCGAATCATCTCTCTAGTCAATGTTATGACGGCGTATTTTCCATAAACGCCTTCAGCTCCGCTTCCGTTGGCATCGCGCTCTGCGCGCCCATCTTGGTCACCGCCATCGCGCCCACCGCGTTGGCATAGCGTATACTCTCTTTTAAATCGTTGCCCTTCGCGAGCGACACCGCGAGCCCCGCGTTAAACGAATCACCCGCCGCTGTGGTATCCACGACGCTGACCGTGAACCCGGGAACGAGTTCCGCTTCTTTGTCGGTGATCAGATAAGCGCCTTTTCCGCCCGATTTATGGACGACTGTACCGACACCCTGTTTCAGCAACGCTCCCGCCGCCTCAATTGCGCCGTTTTCGTCGCTCACTTCCATTTTCGATACAATGGCAAGCTCCGTCTCGTTTGGCGTCACGATGCTGCTGCACTTGAGCAAGTGTTCAGGGAGTGTAACCGCAGGCGCGGGATCAAGTATCACGAGCTTCCCTGCCTTCGCCGCGTAATCCGCCGCCCATTCCACCGTCTCCATGGGTATCTCGAGCTGCAGCATGAGTATATCCGCATCATCAATCGCTTTTTTATTGCGGTTCACATAGTCAACGTCCACAAGGCCGTTCGCGCCCGGCACGACAATGATTGTGTTCTCACCCTGTGAGTTAACGGTAATGGACGCAATGCCGGTGCTGATCTCTTCTTTTTTGATATACGACACATCGACATTCGCATCGCGCAGTGATTTTAGCGCCATCTCACCAAACGTATCGCTGCCGACCTTGCCCAAAAAAGTCACGTCTGCGCCTAAACGACCCGACGCCACGGCTTGGTTTGCACCCTTGCCGCCCGGAAAAGTGTGAAATTCGTACCCGCCGACTGTCTGTCCCGCTTTGGGAAACGCACTCGTCTTTGTCACGAGATCAATATTGATACTGCCCAACACACAAATTTTCTTCACTTCAAGCCACCTCACATTATAGCTGATAATCTAGGAAGTACTGATTAAATAAGGTATACCGCCTTAGCTTAGTCCAGAATGACGTTCCAAGTCAAGAGCGAGTAAACAAATTTGACTGCAGTCACACCACTACGTATTAACCCCTATGCTTTCCAAATTCTCTTCGAATCTTTTTTACAAGGTCAAGATAGCTTGTCGGATCACCTTCATGCGTATCGATAACAACCATCTTCTCGCTGATGTTGGCAAAGTGATGTCCCTCCAGCACCGCACCAGATACGAACTCTTCCAGCGCGAAAAATTCCTGATCGTCAATATAGAAGGTCTGCTCGCCAAACATGCGGCTATTCCTGTCGTACTCGCAAGCCACGCCGATCCAATGCAGCCGGCCATGAATTGACACCACAAGCTCCGCCATCACGGCCTTCTGCAAAAGCAGCAGAATATCTGCCACTTCAAAATGAACGGGCTCCCAATCATAGTGTTCTCTAGGCTCTGTATACCGCATAACGATCCTCCGTTTATCCGCGTGTTCATGCAGCTACATATAAGACGTTTGAAACATGTAAAAGTGCTATTGGCTTAATAAAAAAAGCTGCGTTTCCGCAGCTAGAGCTTGTCGAAAAACCTACGGTTTCCCGCCAGTCCACCGGTCTTGCTTGTTCCTCGCAAACTCGAAACTTCGCAAAACCGCAAGGTGTGGGCGGCGCGGGCACAGCCCGTCTTGCCCACGAATTCTATTTAAATGCTTTTTTGACAGTCTGAGGCGCGTTTCCGCAGCTAATAGAGACTTTGTGATTTACTCGTAAACATTGGCATCAAGATGATAGGCCATGGTGTCTGCTGACTTGCCGGTTCCGATTGCGACACATGAAGTGGCATCGTCGGCGACATAGCACGGCAGCCCAGTTTTTACGCTGATCAGCTTATCAAGGCCGTATAGAAGCGCGCCGCCGCCCGTTAAGCAAATGCCGTTTTCCGCAATGTCTGAGGCCAGCTCAGGCGGCGTACGTTCAAGTACGCTGTGGATCGCCTCCAACATCTTAGAGAGCGGCTCCTCAAACGCTTCAATCGTTTCGTTGGAGCTCAGTCTCATCGTTTTGGGCAGACCGGTAACAACGTTACGGCCCGAAATCTCCATGATGACCTGCTCTTCTCTGGGAAAGGCGGAGCCCACGTTCACCTTAATATCGCTGGCCGTTCTTTCACCGATGAGTATGTTGTACTTCTTTTTCATGTGCCTCATAATGGCTTCGTCCAGATTATCTCCCGCAATCTTAATTGATTGGTGAACGACCATGCCTCCCAGCGAAAGCACGGCCACATCGGTTGTGCCGCCGCCGATATCAACGATCATGTTGCCGCATGGCGCGGCGATATCAAGGCCTGCACCAATAGCAGCCGCAATCGGTTCTTCAATCAAGCTGGCCCGCCTTGCGCCCGCCTCCTCTGTCACCTCGATCAACGCACGCCTTTCCACATCCGTCACACCCGAAGGCACGCAAACCATCACATTTGGCCGAGAGAAAAGTCTTTTGCCGATAACTCTGCGAAGAAGCAGGCTAAGCATTCTTTCCGTGTCATGATAACTGGAAATCACGCCGCCGCGCAGTGGTCGGACAACAGCAATGTTCCCCGGCGCCCGGCCCAGCATGTCATGCGCTTCTTCGCCGATCGCAAGCACCTCTCCTGAGTTTCTATTCACCGCCACAACAGCGGGTTCATTCAGTACGATCCCTTTTCCCCTCACATAGATACGCACATTTGCGGTACCAAGATCTATGCCTACACTATCGTTGTCAAATAACCTCATTTGTCTCCATTACCCTTCATAAAATTCGATGTCATTATGATTATATCTTATCCTGCTTCTTGACAGCTGTTGTCAATGCAGATTTTTCTATCGCTTCCGGCTGATAAAGAACTTTTTTTATATCAATAATTGTGATCCCTGACGGAACAGCCCACTCCACCACGTCACCTTCCCGAAAACCAATGATGGCTGTCCCTATCGGAGATAACACCGAAATCATATTATTATCCACATCTGTTTCATGTGGATACACCAATGTGATCGTCTCGTCCATGCCATCCAGCGACAGCTGCACGACAGAATTCATTGTGATTATATCATCCGGTATCTCATCCTTGCTAACAATCTCAGCGCGTTTGAGTTCATTATCGAGATCCAACACATGAGGCTTATTCTTTGCATCGTCAATTTCAGCATCAACAAGCTTTTTCAGTTTTTGCATATCCTCTTGCGTTATTACTATCCTGCGAGACATACCGTCAACCTCCTGTTTTCGCTAATCTTCGTTTTCCCTGCGGATAAAGCATGTATCCCGCTAAGGTGTCGCATAGCAAAAGACATCCCGCAGCGCGAAATGCCTTCACCACCAATAATATATATTTAATCATAAAGCAACCTGTATGATTTGTCAACAGAGGCGCCGCTCTGTATCACGCCATTTGTGTTGGAATATTATTCGAATAAGGCTCCGCAGCAAAACAGACCAAAAAGCCGCAGGCCGTAGCACTTGCGGCTTGAAGTTTCATTCATGCCTTTTAGACGCTAAAAGGATTTCACAAGTTTCTCGATCGCGGCGACAGCATCTTGCTCATCCTTGCCGTTTGCAAAGATATATATTTTCTCTCCCTGCTTAACGCCCAGCGATAATACACCCATGATGCTTTTGGCATTGATTTTCTTGTTACCCTTTTCGACAAAGATCTGCGACGAGAATCCCCCTGCGACCTGCACAAACATGGCCGCCTTGGAAGCTCTTAACCCGTCGGCATTGGTGATGGTGAGTTCCTTTGCCTGCATGCTACTCCCCCCTTGTCATTTTGAGATGCTCGGCAATGCTGTTGATCTTGCGCAGCTTGTGATTGATACCCGATTTAGATTCGGCCCCCAGCAAAGCGACAAGTTCCTCGAGCGTCGCTTCGGGATAGCTCATCCGCGTCTCAGCCACCTGCCTTAATGCCGGGCTCAGCTTATCAAGTCCCATATGGACTCGGATATATTCGATGCTCTCCTGTTGCCTGACGGACGCGTTCACCGTTTTGGATAGGTTTCCTGTTTCGCAGTTTACCTTGCGATTGACGTTGTTGCGCATGCTTTTGAGTATACGGATATTTTCGATATTTAGTATCGATGTATGCGCCCCCATCATGGTGAGCAGCGTGACAATGGCGTCTCCCTCCTTAATGTAAACCACATGGTTTTTTCCCCGTAGTATCATTTTAGCCGATACGCCAAGTTCTACTATTATATTCAACAACCCTTGCGCAAATTCCTTTTGTTCACAAACAAATTCCATATGATAACGCTTTTCAGGATTGGTTATGGAACCGCCGCCCAAAAAAGCACCGCGCACAAACGCAATACGGCAGCATCGCGACGTTAAAAAGGATGTGTCGCTGCCAAACTCAAAACCCTCATTACCTAAGATATGCGTATCCATCGCCATCATTCGCGCCACTGCTTTATCCACCGACAGCGAATAGATATGGTTATGCTTCAACTGGTTGGTTTGCATCTGCGTTCCTGCCTGAACGCCGTAAAGGCTTTTGATCAGCGCAAATACGCGCCGTGCCACCGCGGCGTTTTCCGTATCGATGCGCAATGAAAACGCGCCTCCCGAAATGCTGATGGAACCGGCCGTATGAATGAGAGCACTGAGCTCAGAAAGCTCACAGCATTCCTTGCCCGTATTCGTCCGGCACACCTCGGCTTTAGCCGTAGCAGAAAACGACATGGCTCCCTCTCTCCTTAATATCCGTGCTCAATATCCCGATGCTCCAGCGTCACATTATGCCCCTGCTCACACAGCACGCGATGAAGCTCCTCGGCAATCACCACGCTCCGGTGCACACCGCCCGTGCAGCCGATGGCAATCACGAGCTGTTTTTTGTCCTGCTCCACATAATATGGCGCCACATAATTGACAAGCTCGTTGATTTTATCCAAAAATATGCGCGCGCGCGGAAACGAGAGCACGTAATCCTTAACCGACTGCTCACGGCCCGTATGCTCACGCAGGGTTTCTTCATAGAAAGGATTTGGTATAAACCGCATGTCGAACACCATATCCGCATCGATCGGAATGCCGCGCTTGTAGCCGAATGTGCTGACGGTGATCTTGATCGCTTGATCGTCCGTACCGCTATACAGCCTGTCTATGGTTTCACCGAGCTTTTTTATTGAATAGGTCGATGTATCGATGATGTTGTTCGCGATATCCTTGATGCGCTTCAATTTCTCGCGTTCCTTGAATATGCCCGCCATAATGGTGCCGTCAGGCGACAGCGGATGGCGCCGCCGCGTTTCCTTAAACCGCCGAACCAATACCTCGTCACTCGCGTCCAGATACAATATATCCAGTTCAACGTCCATCTCTTTTAAGCATTTAATCGTTGAAAATATATCATCGAACATATCGCCCATTCTCATATCGACAACGACCGCCGCTTTGTCTATGCTGTCCTTGCCCATACATATCTCAGCAAACTCCGGGATAAGCTTGGGAGGAAGATTATCCACACAGAAATAACCCATATCTTCAAAGCGCTTTAACGCCTGAGAACGTCCGGCTCCCGATAACCCCGTGATGATTACAAATTTCATGTTTATTCCTCCGTCATGTTGACAATGCGACCCGGGTCAATGCCGGCACTCTGTGCCAGATGAATGGCGTTTTGCGCCAGCCCCACATGCTCGGGTGAATGCGCGTCGCTGGAAACGACGAACTTCACATCCGTGAGCGCCGCTTGCTGCAGGTCTTCGATTGCCAGCTCCCCATGCTTGTTGTTGATTTCAAACAGCGTGCCGTAGTCTGCACACGCCTGGGCGAGCCTTTTGTAGTCGACGGGAACGCCATAGCCCGGATGCGCCACGATAGTGATTTGATGGCGCTGTATGGCGTGCATATACGCCTGCGTGATCTTATTGGCATGATCTGACAGCTTGCCTGTCATGAACGTCCATGCCGTCTTTATATCTCTGCAAACGGCCGCCTTATGATATCCGAGTATAAGGACATCGAAACGGCCCTGTGGCATATCCACGCTGCCATTAAGCCCAATGAGGTTAAGCTCAATGCCGGTTTTGACATTGATTCTCCCGTCATATCTTCTTTTCGTGTCCTCTATACACGATAGATATTCGCCAAGTTTCCGTCTTTTTACTCCGTATGTGAAATGCGCAATGCTGTGGTCGGCAATGCCGACCGTTTGCAGCCCGCGCCTCAGCGCCGCTTCGACGTTGTCTTCCACACTGCCTGTCCCGTGGCTGTGCACCGTGTGTGTATGGTAATCGGCAATCAGCTTCATCTTTCCCCCACGATTTTGACCTCGCGCTCCAGCTTCACACCGCAATGCTCAAACACCCGCTGCTGCACCGTCTCAATCAGCGCAATAATATCTTCCGGCGTCGCGCCGCCTGTATTGATCACAAAACCCGCGTGCTTTTCGGAAACCGCCGCGCCGCCCACGCAAACGCCCTTGAGCCCCGCCTCTTCAATCATCGTACCGGCATATCCGCCCTCAGGCCGCTTGAACGTGCTGCCCGCGCTTGGGTATTCCAACGGCTGCTTGTTTCGGCGCTTTTCGTTGAGCGAACAGAGCTTATCCTTGCTTTCCTCACGGCAGCAGGATAC
This sequence comes from Bacillota bacterium, assembly GCA_023399095.1. Classification (GTDB taxonomy): domain Bacteria; phylum Bacillota; class Clostridia; order Christensenellales; family SZUA-584; genus SZUA-584. The sequence goes on along the minus strand of JAEWQS010000095.1, from coordinate 14,961 downwards.
GAGTCTAAGCCGTGCTCCGGTCACAATCAGCGGCGTATCGCTCAGTATGCTATGCCGGTAACCAAAGTTCATTTCACTTTGGCTCAGCGTCACTTCACCGGCCCATGTCGCGATATAAACCTCTTCCACGAAATCACCGATTTCGCCGCCGTACGCGCCCGCGTTCATGCAGACCGCCCCGCCCAAAGTACCGGGAATGCCGCCCAGAAATTCCGCACCGCCCAGCGAGCGCTCCATTGCTTCGCGCACAAGCACAGCCAGCGGCGTGCCGCTCTTTGCGGTCGCACACGCCCCGTCAAATTCGACACCTGAAAAGTTGTCCGCCAGCTTCATCACGATACCGCGAATGCCCTTGCTGGTAACAAGCAGATTGGTACCGCGCCCCATCACAAACAGCGGGATATCAAGCTGACGCGTGGTATGAAGCACATGGGTCACCTCATCGGCGCTGCCCGGCAGCACCATGATATCTGCGCAGCCGCCCGCCTTGAACGACGTATGCGCCGCCATGCATTCGTTGCGGCGCACATCCTTTATCTTTTCGGAGAGTGTGTCAAACACATTGTCTAGATTCATCCGTTAACCTCTTTTAGTATCTACCAGTTTACATCACGCAGCCACATGAAGCAATATACTCTATCTTTACGATTGCTCCGACTCAAAATATTCCACAACGGCTTGAGCGCTGCGCATATCCATGCCCGGCACCGCCACGATATCCTCAAAGCTCGCGGTCTTGATATCGCCCACTGTCTCAAACGCTTTCAACAGTGCGCGCACGCGTGACGGCCCCACATGCGGAATCTTCAGCAGTGCACTGTCCTCCACCTTCTTAAGGCGCAGACTGCGGTGATACGTGATGGCGAACCGATGCGCCTCGTCTCTTATGCGTGTGAGCAGCCCCAAGGCGTTGCTCTTTTTGTCCAATATGACAGGATCGCTCTTACCCACCACGAACACCTCCTCCTCGCGCTTGGCGAGGCTGATGAGGGGCAGGTCCTCCAGACCCAGTGAAGCGAGCGCGTCGTACGCGAAGGAAAGCTGTCCCTTGCCGCCGTCCACGATGATCAGTGACGGCAGCTCGTCAAAGCCCGCCGCCCCTTGAAGCCCGCGCTTTAATCGCCGAGTGAGCACCTCGTTCATAGACGCAAAATCATTCGCGCCCTCCACAGTCTTTATGCGAAACCGCCGATAGGATTTTTTCTCGGGCTTGCCGCCGCGAAACACCACCATGGACGCCACAGAATCCGTGCCCTGCGTGTTGGATATGTCGTAGCATTCCATGCGGTCGATATGCGTGTCAAACCCCAGCGCTGTTTGCAGCTCGGCCAAAGCGCCGATTGTGGTATCGTGATCGCGCGCAATGCGCGCCAAGCGCCGTTCCAGCGCCTCCTTGGCGTTGGCCAGTGCCATTTCTGTGAGCTTTTTATTCGCGCCTTTTTCGGGCACATGCAGCGCCACGCGCGAGCCGCGCTTTTGTGTGAGCCACTGCTCGATAAGCTCCTTCTCTTCGGGCTGCACGTTCATATAGATCTGCTTCGCCACGCCATCCACACTCGAGTAATACTGCTTGACGAGATGCGACAGCACCTGAGGCTCGGCCTCACCCGCACATTTCATAAAATAGCGCTCGGTGTGGTTGAGCTCGCCTCGGCGCACGAACATCCCCTGCACCACCGCTTCGTCGCCGTTTTGGTAAACCGCGAACACGTCCTTGTCGTTGAGGTCGGGAAAGCCCGCCTTTTGCTTCTCAAACAGCCGGTGCAGTGCGCGTATGCGGTCGCGCATAGCGGCCGCCTTCTCATATTCCATGTTCTCGGACGCGGCCTTCATATCCTCCTGGAGCTGCTTTTCGAGGCTCTTGTACCGGCCCTGAAGAAACTCCGCTACCTCGTCCACCATACGCTTGTATTCATATTCGCTGACCTTGCCTGAGCACGGCGCGAGACAACGGTTCATTTCATAATTGAGGCACGGGCGCCCCTTCTCCGCGCCCGTTATATCCTTTTTGCAAAGCCTTATCGGAAACACACGCGTCACGGTATCCAGCACATCATGCAGGATATGCGCCGCGATATACGGTCCGTAATATTTGGCACCGTCGTTCTTAACGCGCCGCGTGACACAGACACGCGGAAACTTCTGATTGTAATCGATGCGGATATACGGATAGTGCTTGTCGTCGCGCAGCATGATGTTGTAGTACGGATTGTACCGCTTGATCATGTTGCATTCGAGTATCAGCGCCTCAATCTCGGTCTGCGTCAGCACATAGTCGAAATCCTCGATTTCAGCCACTAGCGCGGCTGTTTTGGGATCCTTTTTCGTATTTTGAAAATAGCTGCTGACGCGGTTTTTAAGCGCAAGTGCCTTGCCGACGTATATCACCTTGCCATCGGTATTCTTCATGAGATAAACGCCCGGTGTTTTGGGCAGCGTCCTCAGCTTCTCGCGAATTTCGTCGTTCATTTAGTATCCTAAGTCTATCGCTTTTTCAAGCACCTTTTTTGCCGCGGGAGCCGCATTGGAACCACCCGAGCCCGCTTTTTCCATCACCACGGCGATGGCAAGCGGATGATCGTCGTCCTCGATAAAGCCCACAAACCATGCGTGCTCTTCGTTACCGTCCTCACCCGCAATTTCGGCGGTGCCCGTTTTACCGCCCACGGTCACACCGTCGATGGCGGCTTTTTCTCCTGTGCCGTTCTCGACTGCCGAAATCATCATCTCTTTTAGCAGCGTGGTGTCTCTCATCGGATTGGCGGCAGTCTCAGGTTTCAATGTATATGTCTGCGTCTCGCCATATGTCACGCTTTGGAGCAGCTTTGGTTCCATCATGGCGCCGTCGTTGGCGATACCGGCCGCAATCATACACGCGTGCAGCGGTGTGATTAAATCGTGGTACTGACCGATGGCCGACCACCCAAGGTTATTATCGGTATCCGCATTGTCAAACACGCTCTCGCCCATCACCACATCGTCAAACATCATCTGATTGTTGAACAGGAACTTGTTTGCTTCACTCGCCAGCTTTGTTTTGCCGAGTTCCTGTGCCGCTTCGGCGAAATATACATTGCACGAATGCCGTATCGCATCCTCTAAATCTTCATTTTTATGCTCACCCGTACAGGCGATCTTCTTGCCGCCGATCTCGATGCTGCCGGTGCACGTCGTCTCAAAGTCAGCCATTTCGTTTTCAATAAGCGCCGCCGCCGTAATCAGCTTAAATGTGCTGCCGGGCGGATACATCCCCGTAAACGCCCTGTTGACAAGCTCGCTCTCGCCTCCGCCCTCAAGAAATTCGTCCATATCCGTTGGGTCAAACGTCGGAGTCGAGGTCGCCGCAAGTATCTCTCCTGTCTTGTAGTTCATCACCACAACCGCGCCGTTATACCCGTCTAGCGCGTCATGCGCTTTTTCGCAGAGCTTAGCGTCAATCGTCAGCATCACATCGCCGCCGCGCCGTTCCTGCCCCTTAACCAGCCCCATGATGCGCGAAAAGGTGTCCTGATCGAAACCAAACATGTGTTTGGCGAACATTGTCTGCGCACCGTATGTCATGCCATAGCTGTCGCCGATGACATGCGCAATGGATTCACGCATGTCGTCATCGCTTATGTACACGCGCTCATCGTCTTTGGTATAAAGCAGCTCCCGCTCTGTTCTGTCAAGCAGATTCCCGGGCTCCACTGTCGACTCCACCTGCTGTATGCGCGGGTTATATGGCGTCACGAACCAGCGTTCACCATACATGAACACCACGTATCCCAAATAAACAACGAGACCCGCAAACATCACTGTGAAAACGATGAGCAGTGTGCGTATGTTACGCCGCAGCACGTTTTTCATATGACCTCGCCTCCCGCTTTTCTGATCTCTACCTCATCACGTTCGCCGTTCTTGACGTTCACACCTTCGATAATGCCCACCAGCGCCAGACAAGCCATCATAGAGCTGCCGCCCGCGCTGATGAAAGGTAGCGTGATACCCGTCAGCGGAATCAGCTTGATCACGCCGCCGATGATAATGAACGATTGCAGCGACAGCATACACGTCGCGCCGAACACAAGCAGCGCGTCGAACCGCGAGCCTGCGTTCATGGCGATGATCATTCCGCGAATAATAAAGACGAGATATAAAAGGATCACAATGATGCCGAATATAATCCCGAATTCCTCGCAGATCACCGCGAAGATAAAGTCGCTCGTATTGACGGGCACGGCATTCGGATAACCCAGCCCAAGGCCTGCGCCAAAGACGCCGCCCGCCGCGATAGCCATGAGCCCCTGCACGATTTGATAGCCCTGCGTTCTGTGATAGCGCCATGGGTTTTCCCATATCTCCACGCGCGTTCTGACATGCGGAAACATATAATAGCTGGCCACCGCACCGCCGCTTGCCACACCAAGCCCCGCGATCGTGAGCAGTGTACGGCCTGTGCCCGCAAAGAACATGATCAGAAATGTGCCCGCAAAAAGCAGCGCTGCGCCCAAATCGTTAGAGAGCACCAGCACCATCACACAAGCACCCGCAAAACCTGCGTAGGCGATTATCCCCAAGGTGGCCCGCCGTTCCGCAAAAAAGTACGCAGACACGATGATAAACATCACCTTGGCAATCTCGCTGGGCTGAAACGACATGCCCGCGATATTCACCCAGTTTCGCGCTCCGCCCACCGTACGGGCGAACAAATACGCAAAAGCGATCAGACCAAAAGCACCCGCCATCATCAGATAATTCAATCGTCCGAAGTCGGTGGCACGCTTGATGACCACGATTGTGATATACAGAACCACTGTACCCGCCGCCAGCCAGATAAGCTGCCGCACCGCCGTGTCCATATTGAGCCTTGCCAGCATCACAAGCCCGACGCTCGCAAGGAAAAAGCAAATAACAAGTGTAATGCGATCCACATGGCGGAATATCAGCGCCGCAAGATTGTACGCAATCAACACCACAAGAGATGTTCCAAGGCCAAATAACGCGATACCCAAATTGAATGTGCCTTCACGGAACGATAGCAGCGCACATGCCGAAAGTATAAACAGTATTGTGAGCGCCAGCATGGCTCCGGCGCCTCTTCTCTGAAGTACCATTTGTTATCCTTCCTTTAAAAATACTTTCGCCACCACATTGCCAAAACATACGATATCGCGGTTCTTAAGCGGAGCGCTGCCGCCTAAGCTCACACCGTTTACCGTCACATCACCGCGCCCTAGCCTGTTTACCGTCACTGTGCCGTCTTCGGAAAGATAGATTTGAGAATGCGCCTTGTCGACACTGCGGTCGGCAAATATGATATCGGCACCTCTCGAACGGCCGATTGTGTTTTTATCCAGCAGCGGCACGTTTTCGCCCATGACATCATCCGGCCCCGATATAATCGCAAGGTAACCAATGCTGCTTTGCGCCACATCCAGCACCATGCGCTTGTCTCTATATTCTTTTATGGATATACTTGTTACACCCAGTACGATTATCACCGCGACAACCAAAAACCAAAAACGCAGTGCAAGTGCGGTCACTTCGTATAATCCGCTCATACCATTTCACCTCTTTAAAAGCCATTGTATCATATTTAGGCAAAAGTTAATCCTACAACTTTTTTAGAGTCATATGAACAATTTGTGTCATAGATATGACAGCCTGTCCCATTTTCATGCCTGCTGAGTGTATTTCAATAAGACGCACACAGCGTGTCGACAACCCCATTTGTCATTCCAAAAAAGATTCCCGCTTATATGATCTGAATCACGCCGCAGCCAATACGGGGTCCCGCGTCTCCCGCCGGCTGAGAGGTGTAATCGTCCCGGTTTGCGTGTATCACCACGGCGCGGCCGATGACATCGCATACGGTGAACCGTGTGGTCACAAATGACAGCCAAGCGTCGCCCTGTTTTGTGGCAATCAGCATCGGAAAATCGCCTGCATGCTGCGGATGAGGCGCGCCGCTCGGATTGTAGTGTCCTTTTGCGCTGGTGAAATCAGGCAGCATGCAGCTGCCCCTCTCATGCATATGAAATCCATAAAACCCTGTCTCATTGGGCGGAAGCCCTTTGATGTATAATTCCACCTGCACGCCTGCTGGCGAATCCGTGAGCCAAACGGTTCCCGAGAGCTGCGGCGCGTTACTGGCACCTTTAATCACAGCGTTAGCGCGGCATCTGCGTTTTTCCATCATTGCAGTATTCCTCCTTTTCGCTATATATTAAGGTATTCTTCTGTCAATTTCCCTGTGCATAAGCGCATTATCCCCCTCGTGCATTTGACAAAGCCTGACTCCTGCTATATCATATAGATATGAGGCAGGTGTATCGAATGTTTAAGCAAGGCGATAAAATATCATACCCGATGCACGGTGCAGGATTTATTGAAGCCGTTGAAGAACGTGATTTTCTTGATGAGAAGAAGCGCTATTATGTCCTGAGATTTTCAGAAGGCGATATTAAGGTCCATGTACCGGTAGAGAATGCTGAAAAGGCAGGGCTTCGCAGTATAATCAGTACAGATCAGTGTCACGAAGTGATCGCTACCTTTCGTTCTTTGGAAGATGTGGAAGAATCTGCAAACTGGAACAGGCGAAACCGGGAAAATCTTGAAAAGATGAAATCCGGCAATGTTTTTGAAATTGCGGCGGTCATTAAAAGTCTGCTTAAGCGAGAAACCCAGAAAAACTTATCCTCGAGCGAGAAAAAAATGCTGGGCACATCGATGCAGATCCTCGTTTCTGAGCTTGCGCTCGCAAGCAATAAGGAAGATGAAGAAGTTAGAAAGATCATCACACAAGTCCAATAAATGTGAACATTTTAAGGTTTTTTAGCGACTGTCATGATATCCGCGTTCGTTTATGATATAATGTGCCACATTAGAAGCCTTTCTGCTTTTGGTAATCCGCTTTAAATGAGGTGAATGCATGGCTAAAAATGTTGCGCGGTTTTTTATCATATTTATTGGCCTGTTTATCGGCCCCGGTATCGTCGTTCTTGCATTTGAAGTGCTCAGCAAATTAAACGGCATCAATGCTTACACAATCCTATTGGATTGGGTGAATCTGCTGATTTTTATCCTTTCAGGTATAATATCCGGACTTGTTTTTCTTGCATTATCCAGACCTATCGTTGACGCTATATTCAACGCAGCGGGACAAGCCGACAGAAGGCTTTCCAAGCTGCCCGCAAATGTGGTGCTGCCCGCAGCCGGCGGCCTGCTGCTTGGGCTTATTGTGGCTTTTTTCCTCTCCGATCTGATATCCAGCATCATCCTGGTTTCTTGGATTGCAGGTATTGTGAACATCATCATCTACATCATTTGCGTATATCTTGGCATCTCCGTGCTTGTTCGTCATCGTCCTGATGCGGAATCCGGCTTTTTCCGGCGTCACAAAGAGGACAAGGAGGATGCGGGAAAAATAGATGACGAATCCCTGGCGCGCCCAAAGCTGCTGGATACGAGCGTGATTATCGACGGAAGAATATTTGACATATGCAATACAGGCATCATCGAAGGCGCACTCATCATCCCTGAATTTGTACTTGACGAGCTGAGGCATATTGCCGATTCATCCGACGATCTGAAAAGAAACAGGGGCAGACGAGGGCTTGATGTGTTAAAGCGTATACAAACAGATCTGCATATGCCGGTGAAGATCGTCCATGCGGACGTCGAGGACGCGAGCGACGTGGATTCAAAGCTCTTGAGCCTGGCCAAAACGATGGACGGAGTTGTGGTCACCAATGATTATAACTTAAATAAAGTCGCCGCGGTTAAAAGTGTGCGCGTTTTGAACATCAACGAGCTGTCCAACGCGGTTAAGCCCGTGGTGCTGCCCGGCGAAGAAATGAGGGTGACCGTGGTCAAAGACGGCAAGGAACCGGGTCAGGGTATCGCTTACCTCGACGACGGCACAATGATTGTCGTGGAAGATGGCCATAAGGAGTTTAACAAACCAACCACCGTGCTGGTGACCAGCGTGATACAAACAGCGGCAGGCCGTATGATATTTGCAAAGCTCAATAAATAAATTTGACTTTAAGCAGCCTATGCGGGCTGCTTTTTATTTTGAATGGAAAAACAAAAATCCCGCCAAACTTGACGGGACTCTGGCCGCTGTTTAAACCTGAAACGAGGCGTACCCTTCGTCCTCAGGCAGGCTTTCAAACTTTTCCAATATGGCTGTCTGAATCAGCGAGCGTGCTGACGAGTTAATCGGATGTGCAATATCCTTATACTCGCCGTTAGGTGTTCTTCGCGACGGCATTGCAATGAAATAGCCGTTCTGACCTTCAATGATTTTCATGTCGTGGATGGCAAACATGTCGTCAAAAGTCACCGACACCACCGCCTTGAGCTTTCCCATCGTATCGATCCGCCTGATACGGATGTCCGTGATTTCCATATAGCAACCCCTCCTATGCAGGCAAAAAAATGTATTAGTAAAATTCGCCATTGATGCCTGTTTTTCCTGCTTATTCATACAATAAATTATTGTTTATATGAAAAAAAGCTGAGAAAACGCATTTTTTCGTGACTTTTCGGCAATATTCAGACGTAATATAAGCGCTTTAACAGTGAGATCATCATGAATTCTTGCCACGAAGCGCATCAAGGGCTATAATACAATACGAATGTAAAAGAGTAGGAGAACGCTATGGCAAACGTATATGACGTATTAAACGAAAGAGGATTCCTAAAACAGGTGACGCACGAAGGGCTAAAAGAGCTGCTCGAAAAAGAAAGCGTCACATTCTATATCGGCTTCGACCCGACAGCGGACAGCCTGCACGTGGGGCATTATGTCCAGCTTATGGCCATGGCGCATATGCAGCAAGCGGGGCACCGGCCCATTGCGTTGATCGGCGGCGGCACAACAATGGTAGGCGATCCATCGGGCAAATCGGATCTGCGTAAAATGCTGACGAAAGAGGATATCGAAAGCAACGCTGAGGCCTTTAAGGTGCAAATGAGACGTTTCCTTGATTTCAGCGAAGGCAAAGCGCTCATGATCAACAACGCGGACTGGCTGCTTAAGCTCAACTATATCGAGTTCCTGCGCGACATCGGCGTGCATTTTTCCGTTAACCGTATGCTTACCGCCGACTGCTACAGAAACCGCATGGAGAAGGGGCTTACCTTCCTTGAGTTCAACTATATGCTCATGCAGGGCTACGACTTTCTCGTGCTCAATCAGCTGCATGGCTGCAAGCTGCAGCTCGGCGGCGACGACCAGTGGTCCAATATTCTCGCGGGCGCGAATCTCATTCGCAAAAAGGAGCGTAAGGAAGCTTATGGCATGACGTTCACGCTGCTGCTCACAAGCGACGGACGCAAAATGGGCAAAACGGAAAAGGGCGCGGTGTGGCTGAACCCCGAGAAAACATCGCCTTATGATTTCTATCAATACTGGCGCAACGTGGCCGACAGCGATGTGGAAAAGTGCCTCTCGCTGCTTACATTCCTGCCCATGGACGAAATCAGACAGCTTTGCAGCTATCGCGATGAGCGTATCAACCAAGCCAAGGTGAAGCTCGCTTACGAGGTCACACGTCAGGTGCACGGGCAAGAGGAAGCGGACAAAGCAAAGGCAGCTGCCGAAACGCTGTTTGAAGGCGGAAGCGAAGGCGGCAATGTACCCGAAACGGTGATTGAGAATTTTGGCGATCTATTGATCCTTGATTTGCTGCAAACCTGCGGACTCACAGCATCGCGCGGCGAAGGCCGTCGGCTTATCTGTCAGGGCGGTGTCTCAATTAACGGCAATAAGGTCACCGAAGAGTTTATGCCTGTGTCCGCAGATTGCTTTGACTGCGGCGAGATGCTTATCAAAAAAGGCAAAAAGATATTTCATAAGGTTGTATTAAAATAAAAAGTGCCGAATCAGTGCGGAATGACAATTTGTTTGATATACAGATGACAATCCGGCTGGACTACAATATTGTTAGTGAGGATAATAATCGTGCCAAGAGAGGCAGAAATATTTATAAAGCCAAGTAATGATGTTGGCATTCTTTCTCGGATGTATAGAGAGCTTGCAGAGGATGAAAAAAGCGACTCACCCCAAACGGATATGCAGTATGCGCAATGCATGAAGGGCTTTCTTAACAGGGGAGATCGAGCCTATTTGTTTATGGCGGGCGAAAAAGCTGTGGGCTATGCACTCATAATCACAGACCGCAAGCCTCTTTATTTGCGCCATTTCTATATCTGCCGCGGTGAGCGCCGTAAAGGATATGGCAGCACCGCTTTTCACAAGCTTTTGCACAAATTAAATACGAATGACATTGATTTGGATGTTTTTGTGTGGAATGAGCGCGGAATCGGCTTTTGGACATCATTGGGGTTCAAACCAAGAGCCCACCTCATGCGGCTTGAAAGCATCATCCCATCATCATGATCACAGTCAAGCAAGAAAACGAAACAACACTTATTATAAAGAAGTCCCGGTTCATCGGATACATTTGCTGTGCCAATAGCGAAAGCGACGCGCTGAAGGCCATTGAACAGCGTAGGAGGCAGCATTATGATGCACGTCACAACTGCTTTGCCTGGCTGCTTGAAGACGGTACCATGCGCTATAGCGACGATGGAGAGCCTCAGGGCACTGCGGGCTTGCCAATGCTTGAAGTGCTTAAAAAATCCGGGCTGCAAAATGTGCTCGCGGTCTGTACGCGCTATTTCGGCGGCACGCTGCTGGGCGCGGGCGGTCTTGTACGTGCCTATACGCAAAGCACTGCGCAGACGCTTGAAGAAGCACCTAAGGTGAAGCTTGTTCCCTGCAGCGTGTACTCTTGCGAGTTTGACTTTGCTGTCTTTTCACGCGTGCAGATGCCGCTGCAAAGTGCGGGTTATCTTTTTGATGACATCACGTATGCGGCATCCGTTAATGCCCAAATCAGCGTCATGTCGGGCAACGAAGACGCGTTTCTCAAACATGTCCAGAATTCAACGCAGGGACAAACAGTCCCAAAGCTCATCGGCCAAAGACGCATGAGCGTCGATATTTAGCTTTCCTCGTCCAGACTTTGCAGGTCACGCATGCGCTGCTGAAGCGTTTCCACAATGCGTCCTTCCTCCTGACGTCCATTGGACGGATCGTATTTCACGCCTTCGCCGATACGCAGCTCACGCCCCCGCCGGCTCGCATACACCGGATAAAATGTCACACAGTCCTTGGCCTTTTTAAAATACAGCCTACCCAGATTCGCAAACCCGCGATAAAAATCATTCACCTGTTCACTGTCCGTATATCTTTCCTCCGGGTTTTCCGGAAAAAGCAATATGCTGTCCCCCGATTGCAGGCATTCAATGGACATCTCAAATGTTTTAAGTATGCTTCTGGCTGTGCCGCGGTATACGGGGATCGGTTCGAACGAGCTCAGCGCCCACACCACGAGTGGGCTTAGCATATTTGTCAGCGCCTTGCGCATAAACACAGGAAGCCACTTGACACGACTGAACGTCCCTTCATACATGTGCGCGGTAATCAGTTCTTTATCGATCATCTTGTCGAGAATCCACGGACGCATGTCATACGGCAAAAACACCACGGCAGCAATAGGACCATATACCTCGCGGTGATTGAAAACAAATATGCCGGGCAGCTCTCTTACATTTTCGCGTCCTGCCACCGTATGATACATCATAGGCCTTAGCAGCATGCGGATTACATGCACGCCGATGCGTTTTTTATACTTTTTAATCAGAACGCTTTTCAAGCGCTTTTCCATCACGGGATTGTCTTTTCCCGCTTCTTTAATGCGCGAATAGGCCTTTAGTCTGCGGTTATACTTTTTGGTGAGCGGCTGCCTGATGGAATACACGAGCGAGGCAATCAGAAACACCGTGGGTACGACAATGAGGCTGCTGCCAATGTGCGGCGCAAGCGATATATAGCTGTCAAAATCCATGTTGTAGATCAAAGGATCCGAAATAAGCAAACAAAGGACAATCAGAAAAATAGCTTCCGACACTGTCGCTGTCCAATGCTCCAGTCGCTGCGTCCTTTGTGCCAGAGCTACCGCGTTAACATTTTTGTTATGCAGCTTGACCACCAGCATAATGTCACCGCGCAAATCCATCGTCGCAATCGTTTGCAGCATAAGCCCGAACAGCAGCAACAAAGTCTGCACCGATATGGCGAGCCCTCCCCCGTACCAACCGTCTCTGAACACATAAACCGCAAAAATGGCGATACCCGTACCCAGCACAAACGCCGCGTTGGTACCAATCTTCTTAATCAGGGATCTTCGCATAAACCGATATGTGCCAAGGAATATAAGGCTGCACACAAGCGTGATCAGCGCGAAAATGGCAAACACGTCCAACGAGAAGCTTTTCTTGTGCATCAGCATCATGAAGAGCACGTACGTGAACGTAAACACGTTGAGAGCCACACCCGACGTGATCACCATGCCGTCGTATAGGCGCGCACTCGCGATATGACTGAAGTCGAATGATGATATTTCGGGTTTGGGATATTCCGACTCATAGTCCCTGTAAGTCCACTGTCTGAAAAAGACGAGTCCCATACCCACAGCCAAAGGGGATATAAGCAAGAACGCATCCATCCCCGATACCCATATAAGAACGCTCGTCGTCGCAATGCACAAAAGCGCAGAGCCGCACAGTGTGAACAATAACGTACGGTTCGTCATTTTTCCTGCGCGCATCAGTCCTCTCAGCGTCATGGTCTGGGTTTCCTGCGCCAAAAACGGCAATATAATGATAAATATCGCATAAACAGTATGTGGGTATGTATATAGGAACGGGTAGAGAATGAACACGTATGCGGTTGTCAGCACAAAAAAAACGATCAGCACCAGCTTGAGAATTTTGAGCCAGCACAGATCGTATGTGGTCCTTACGGTAAACTTTAACATCCTCGCCGATGCCGAAAGTGATATGAACAGTGCCGCACCATAGACGATATTCATCTCAAAGCGCTGCGCCACCGCCATCGAATAAAAACAAAAGAAGATATAAACGACTTTTCCAAAAAGCCGTCCCTTGTCCACCAGCGAAGCTTTATGTGTCATTTTAAGGAGTCCTTAGAACCCTCCTCTTTTGGGTGCAAAGTTATATCCTTCCTTATCCCATACGGAAAGCCAGCCTCTAAGCTTATCCAAAAAGGCCTCGTTGTTCTGCGTTTTGGTAAGCATGCTGATAAGTTGCTCTGTCACCTCTGAGGTGTTGCCGTTAGACATCACTTTGCGGATTGCCCAGATACCTTCAAGCTCCTTCTTGGAAAGCAGCAGCTCTTCCCGGCGTGTGCTGGATTTATTCAGATCGATTGCGGGGAAAATACGTTTTTCGGACAAGCGTCTGTCAAGATGGATTTCCATGTTGCCTGTGCCTTTGAACTCCTCATATATGATCTCATCCATACGCGAACCGGTATCGACAAGCGCTGTCGCTATGATTGTCAAGCTGCCGCCAAACTCGATATTTCTCGCCGCGCCGAAAAAGCGCTTGGGCTTGTATAGTGAACCGGGGTCAAGACCGCCCGATAGCGTACGGCCTGTGGGCGGTATGATAAGGTTATATGCGCGTGCAAGGCGCGTGATGCTGTCCAGCAGCACGACCACATCTTTGCCCTGCTCCACAAGGCGTTTGGCGCGCTCAATGACCATTTCAGAGACACGCGTATGGTTTTCAGGTTTTTCATCGAACGTTGAATAAACAACCTCGCCCTTAATCGAGCGCTGCATATCCGTCACTTCTTCCGGACGTTCATCAATAAGCAATACGATCAGATTGATATTGGGATAATTGGATGTAATGCTGTTGGCAATCTTTTTAAGCATAATGGTCTTGCCTGCTTTGGGCGGCGAAACCACGAGTCCTCTTTGTCCTTTTCCTATCGGAGAAATGAGATCGATCAAACGAATCGCAAGATCGCGCGTGGCCTCCGGTCGCTCCAGCGTGAGGCGTTTCTCGGGGTGAATCGGTGTTAATTCTTCAAACGGACGACGCGTAAGACACTTGTCAACGGTATCGTCATTGACCTGTTCGATATAGAGCAGCGCGTTTAGCTTCTCAGCGTCCTTGGCCGGACGCGTCTTGCCCATCACCTTGTCTCCCGTTTTTAGGTTGAACTTTCTGATCTGCGCCATCGATACATAAACGTCTTTGTTGCCGGGGAGATAATTTTCACTGCGCAGGAATCCGTATCCTTCCGGCAGCACTTCGAGTATGCCCAGGGCATCACCGCAGTCGCCTTTGTTTAGCAGCTCGTTAACGGCATCGTTGCCCATCACATATTCGATAATTTTTTTATCTTCGCCGCGGGCAGGGCGTTCATCCTCTTGCTGCTTTTTGCTTTTTTCCTCATGTTCACGCCTATCAAGTACGTCCTGCTGATAGGAGGGAATCTCGTCTGACACAAATGATACCTCTTCAGGTTGATAATCTGCGCTGTCTTCAAAAACTTCTTCCGGCTCACTATACGACACATATTCGTCAACTTGATTCTCTTTAACATGTGCATCGGCCGCATTTTCATTGTTTCGTGCGCGCCGATCGAGCTCATAAAGCATATCTAGAAGCTCGCCCTTGCGGTACTTTGTGACAGATTTGATGCCTGCCATCTTGGCAATTTCCCGCAGATCCATCAAACTTTTTTCTTTTAGCAAACTAATATCCAATGCTAATCTCCTTGTTATATATAAAAATAAAAATGCCTAGACACAGTAAAAACGCATACCCGACGATATTTATGTAAACATTGGGAATAAATACGTGTTTAAAGAAATTCCAGCCCTTCATGACCAAACTTATTATATAATCGTGTTTATAATCTTGTCAATACTATCAGAACCCCACAGTATAATAATACCCATTTTTATTTAAAACTAGACAAATATTCTTTTTATTAAGAGTCGTGGTTTTCATAACACGGCAGTTAACTGCTGAATCACATAATTCAGATTATGTTTAGCCATTATAAAGAAAACAGCGTTCATAGGG
>JAEWQS010000061.1 GCA_023399095.1 Bacillota bacterium | reverse complement strand
AAGCTTTCGGATATCGCCATCGCGAGCTTTTTGCTCACGCCTCTCACCTCGGCCAGCAGTTCTGGGCTGTTCTCGATGATGTCAAAAGTGCTCTCGCCGAAAGCGTCCACAATACGACCCGCAAGCGCGTCTCCCACGCCTTTGATAAGGCCGCTTGCCAAAAACATGCGTATGGATTCCGCTGTGTTGGGCAGCCGCGTTTCCACCGACTTGACGGAAAATTGGCGGCCGTAAAGCCGGTGCTCCGTCCACGCGCCGAATAGCCGCACAAACTCACCCTCGTGGATGTGCGGCAGGCAGCCGACTGCTGTGGTCAAGTCACCTCTGAAATCCAGCGACATCACCGTCCAGCCGTTCTCGTCATTTCGGAAATTGATTTCGAGCACGGTGCCCTCAATACTCGTCATAAGCCCTCAAACAATGTACATTTTTGTCATTATATCATAAAGACTCATAAGATGTATGCCTTTTTGAAATGGGTCAGATGCACAATTTGTATGGAAATAGATACTAATACGCTGAACCGTAGAAATAGTTTGACAATTAATCTGTGCGTATGGGATAATGACGTAAATTTACACCTCATCAGGAGCCACTAATGCTGCAGCTGCTATCAGCAAAATTTGAAGACCTAATTAGCCGAATTATTATACTATTCGTGCTATTAATATGGGTTTTTCAAGTTTTGTGGTAAGAATGTGCCGGGTGCAGCCTTAAAGTCCGAAACGGACTGAAGGCCCTTACTGCAAACAGTAAGGGCTTTTACTATATTAAGGAGGATTCTATGAAAGCATCAAAAAGAACCGGACCCATTGCGGCATCCATTGCGATACAGCTATGCCTTGGTATCGCATATATCTGGAGTGTTTTCCAGACAGGTATCGCAAACAGCATTTTTAATGGGGACAACGCGGCTGCCAGCCTGACCTTTTCCCTGCTGCTGGCCACGCTTACCGTAGGCAGCGTCATTGGCGGCAAGCTTGCTGCGAAATTTTCAACCAGAACCATTGTCATCATCGGCGGTGTCATTTTAAGCGCCGGTTTTATGCTTGCGTCCTTTGCGAATTCCAGCATTCCATGGCTGCTGTGGGTGGGGTATGGCGTGATGGGCGGTACAGGAATGGGCTTCACTTATTCCACAACCATTGCCTGCGCACAAAAATGGTTTCCGGAGAAAAAGGGCTTTGTCACAGGCCTGATTGTCGCTGCTTTGGGGTTTGGCGGTGTGGTTTTCACGCCGATTATTGAGCAGCTGATTGTGCTTTTTGGCGGCCCGCAGGTGGGCGAGCCCAAAACCTTCATGGTGCTCAGCGGTATTTTTCTTGTTGTCTGCACAGTGGGCGGGCTTTTTCTTAAGAATCCTCCCGAGACACAAACTCAAGCCGTTTCGTCAGCTCCTGATAACAGCTTAAGCCCCTCGCAGGTGCTTAAAGACCCGAGGTTCTATATCATTACCCTCTCCCTGATGTTGGCCTGCATGGGTGGGCTTATGATGATCGGTTTTGCGAAACCCATTGCCGTTGCAAGGGGTCTCGGAGAAACCGCCACCATCGGTGTTCTTGTCATATCCATGTGCAATTCACTCGGTCGCCTGACATGGGGCATGATTTCGGACAAGCTTGGCCGAAAAAGAACAATCATCATTTTGCTTTTGGGTTCCGGAATCCTTTCCGTCCTTGTCAGCAGTGTCAGCGGATATTTCATCTATGTTCTGATCGGGTTTATTGGGTTCTTCTACGGCGGTTTCTTAAGCAACTTCCCGTCACTTACCGCAGACCTTTTCGGCCCCAAGCATATGGCGACCAACTACGGTATGGTCCTTTTGGGATTTGGCGCAGGCGCTGTGGCGTCTTCGTACATCGCTGGGTATTACAAAAACGTCGCGGCACAGGATATCTCCCTTATGTCCCCCGCGTTTTTCATTGCGGCGGGCTGCGCCTGTGTGGCCATTCTGCTCATGCTTCTTTTGAAGAAAAAGCCTGTCAAGGCATAAATCAATCACGTGACGTAAGCCGGGGCTCTGCCCCGGCTTGCACTGTTTTTTTACCATACGATTTAAAAAGGTATGAATTAACAGTTGGCATGTTTGATCGACATATCTGTTTGCATTAAAACGAAAAAATGGTAATATATCAATACAAGTGCTTTTTTGAGAGAGTTATGTTTTTATGGTTGAATACAAAGATAAAGAATACCACTGTCCGCTGGAAATGACGATTGACATTATCGGCGGGAAATGGAAAGTGCTGCTGTTATGGCATTTAAGCGATGGTGATCACCGCTATAACGAATTGCAGAGGCTTTTCCCGAATATCGCGCCAAAAATGCTGCGCCAGCAGCTCAAGGCCATGGAAGAAAAGAGTCTGGTTATACGCACAGTCTATGCACAGGTTCCGCCAAGAGTTGAATATTCTCTCACGGACTTTGGCAAATCTTTAGTTCCTATTTTGTACAAAATGAACGAATGGGGTCAAGAATTAATCAACAACACCAATGATAAAACAATAGCTGAATAAGGCAAAAAAAACGATTCTATTAACATTGCAATTCGATAATAATAAATACTTTTTGGTGCCTATCTTTCCGATATACCTCTTGAATACAAAAAAGTGCGTACTTGTATTCTCGTGTTTTTTGTATATCATTAAGCTTAAATTTAAATTCAATTTAGGAGGCTTGTAATGGACTTCACTCAATTGGCAATGGAAAGGTATTCGGTTAGAAAATTCAGCAGCAAAACAGTGGAAAAAGAAAAGATAGACCTCATTCTCAAAGCGGGTCAGGTCTCACCAACTGCGTGCAATTACCAACCGCAAAGAATCTTGGTTATTAAAAGCGAAAGCGCCATAATTAAGCTTAAAGAATGCACATCCTATCATTTTGGTGCGCCCTTGGCCTTTTTGATCTGTTATGACAAAACGGTATCGTGGAAGCGTTCATTTGACAACGATGACAGCGGAGAAGTGGATTCAAGCATCGTCACCACACACATGATGCTTCAAGCGGCGGAGCTTGGGCTGGGCACGACGTGGGTTGGCTATTTCGACCCAAAAAAGATATGTGAAAGATTCAATCTTCCCGAAAGCTTTATCCCTGTTACGCTGCTTCCCACCGGTTATCCGGCTGATGATTCATCACCGAAACCGGCACACTATAAACGATATCCTCTTGAACAAACCGTCTTTTACAATCATTTTTAGCAGGATCGCTGATAATACGGTGTACTCAATTTTGGTATATGTTGAGTGGCGAAGCACTGCACTTTATAATTGCTTCGCTGCTCGCAGCGTTGTAAACATGTTAGATAAAAATTTCCCCTGCTGCAAAAAACGAGACATCTCCGTGTATAAAAACCTCGTTGGATGCCTTGGTCATCCACGCTTTAATCACGGACGGCCGATGCACAAATTTACCCTGATGAATAAGCACAATTTCCTCAGGGCTTGCTATCCCGCGCTTGACAAGATAGGCGCACAGCGGCCCCGCCGCACTGCCCGTCGCCACATCCTCCGTGGTGCCGTTGTTGTCCCAAGTGCGGCATTCCAATGTATTTGCGTCAAACACATAGACGAACTTGGCGCCAAAGCGGTAAAGAAATGCCTCGAAATCGCTGATACTGATTTTCGCGTGGTCTAAGCCGTGTTTGAGCGGTACCAGCAGATAATCAAGCCCCGTGGAGACAACCTCTATCGGCAGCGCATCATGGATATCGGATGCTTGCAGTCCCAGCGCTTGAGCGATTTCGCCATAATGGCTTTTGCAGACACTTCCGGCAAATGTCGGTGCTCCCTGATTCATTGTGACGTTGTATCTGTTATCTTTTATTTCGGATGACACCGAGATGTTGCGTCCAGAAAGATCGAGCACGATTTCAGCTTTTTCAGAACAACAGTGAAGGTGGTGCAGCACAGCGCCTGCGCCGAGTATGGGATGCCCCGCAAACCTGAGCTCTTCATCCATTGTAAAAATGCGCACAGGATAGATGCCATCCGCATCTTTCTCAAAGATAAATATTGTCTCAAACAGGCGAAGCTCTTGCGTGATTTTAAGCATGTCGTCACTGGCAAGCGGCCTGTCCGGAAAAACCACCGTGAGACCGTTGCCGCTTAAAGGCGTTTTAGAAAACACATCAACGTGATAGTATTTCATTTTTGGATTTCCCTTTCAGATCACAAATTTTTTAAATTTTTTCTGATAACAGGCAATATAACAACTGCTGTAAATATATCATGTTCATTTTTGGTTCTCAGTGCCCCGCCGTTTTTACTAAGAAGCTTTCGGGTAATATTCAACCCAAAGTTCGTGCTTTCAACCTTTTTTGAATCTTCTCGGCATGAGTTGGCGATAGAAATTTCGATTTTTCCATTATCAATCTTATGTGAAAAAACAATCGGATCAGATGGCTCCGCATACTTTTTTATATTGGAAAACAGATTGTCAAAAACTCTGCAAATATCATTTGCGCTGACGTTCATATCAAATTTCTCTTGTATGTATGCAACTTTTGGAATAAACCCCTGGCTTTCAAATAAATAGGATTGCTCAAAGAAAAGCTGATTGAGAAATTCATCACCGCTGATGATTTCCGGTATCTCATCTTCATAATCAAAGGTCAGGAAATGCTTAAACAACTTATCGGACATGTCTTTAATCTGATAGGCTTTTTCTTTGATTTTCTGTAAATAATGCTGAAGGTGCGCTTCGTCTTCATACTTTTTATATTCAATAATATCCAAATATCCGATTTGCTTGGAAAGCGGTGTTCTTAAATCGTGAGACAATGATGTGATTAGTTCTCTGTTTGCCGCAATGGCTTCGCTCTCGCTCTTGGTTCTTTCGATAATCGCAAGCCTCATATCATCAATGCTTTTGGCGAGCATAGACAGCTCGTCGTTTCCGTGTACATAGACGGGATAATTCATATTGCCGCTTTCGAGTATCTTTATATCCTGCGCCAGCTTATTAATGCAATTAAGCCTTCGCTTAATGAGTATCAGGAATAATGAAAAAAATATAATAAAGAAAATGACGAAAATAACAGTTGAACTTATGCTGTAATAGTCCTCAGAATAAATGGGATAACAAATAATTGTGGAGTCTGCACATTGTATCTGATATGGCTTTAGCGCGTACGGTAAGTTAGCGATGCGCGGATTTTCATCGGATTCACCATTTTGATTGACTAATGAAGAGTCATCTTTCTCTTTTACATAATAGAATAAAAGATTATCATATTGACCGGCCCAATCATTAATCTGTTCGGAGTCGTCTGATGAGATATTGTTTTTTTCAATATAATCCTGAAAATCTGTCATAAGACGATTTGTGACCTGGTCAATATGCTCAGGCGTGTCCAGATACGTTCTTATAAAACTTGCTCCAATCAAATCCAAAAGGGAAGACGCAAAAAACGCAACGAAAAAAGACAGCAAGATCGCGAGGACTAGCTTCATTTTTAAGCTTGTTCTTCTTGACCTCTTGATACTAATCAATGCGATAGCCTTTTCCCCACACAGTTTTTATATATTTTGGATTCTGCGGGTCGTCTTCAATTTTCTCTCTGATCTTTCGTATATGAACCATAATCGTATTGTTAGAAGAATTATAATAAGGCTCTTCCCAAACACTTTCGTACAAATTCATGGCAGAAAAAATCTTTTTTCTGTGAGATGCCATTAAGAGCAGCATTTTATACTCTATCTCTGATAAAAGTATCTCATCGCCGTTTTTTTTGACATCATTGATATCTCGGTTTATTTCGAGGTCATTTATACATATGTAGTCACTGTTGTCTACTGCAGTTCTTCCCTTGTATACATCGTATCTTCTTAAAAGCCCTTTAACTCTGGCGATCAGCTCTGTATAGGAAAATGGCTTGGCCAGATAATCATCACCGCCGGAAGAAAAGCCCATTATCAAATCTGATTCCTTGGTTTTGGCTGTTAGAAACAATATCGGTATATTGCTGCGTTCCCGTATTTGCAGACAGACCTTATAACCCGACATTTCGGGCATCATCACATCCAATATGACAAGATCAATAAGAGAATTCAGTTTTTGAAGCGCTTCTTTTCCGCTGGTTGCCTGAACAATTTCAAAGCCTTCGCTCTCAAGAAGGACTTTGACGATCTCCAATATTTCAATTTCATCGTCAACGACGAGTATTCTTGATTTTTGCATGCACCCTCCTTGGCGTATAGTTTACCAGAAACAACCTGCAAAAGCGATATGTTTATTCATACCGAAGCGCATCGATCGGGTTCATTTTTGCCGCTTTATTTGCGGGATAATAACCAAAGAAAACGCCAATCACCATAGAGAAGCCGACGGCAAGAATAATAACGAGCGGCGATGGTGAAGCCGGATAATCCATTGCTTCTGCGCCAATGGAACCAAGGATAATCCCGACAATAGTGCCGATGAGACCGCCGATCAGGCAAATAATGATAGATTCTATGATAAATTGCGTACGAATTGCGCTGTTGGGCGCGCCAAGTGCTTTTCTTGTTCCGATTTCTTTCGTACGCTCGGTGATGCTGACTAGCATAATGTTCATCACGCCGATACCCCCGACCAATAACGATATCGCGGCAATGGCGGAGATGGCTAATGTGACCGTATCCATCATTGAGTTTGCTTCCTCAAGCATATCTTTCATGTTATAGACTTCCACCTTGAAGTTTTCACTGTCGGTATAAAATCGGTTAAAGAAATTCTTTGTATCCTCTGTAAACTGGGCCTGATCCGTTCCCACAGCGGTGATAACAGAAAAGTCGAGATAACCGTTTGTTGCGTTTGAGATGTTTTTTGCGCTTGAGCTGGGAATATAGAACGCAGTTGTTATATCCTTTTTGGAGGTTAAGCCGCTTTCCATCATATCTTCGTATTGATATACACCTACAATTGTGAACGATTTGTCTTCTCCGTTGATCGTGGCAGTCATGTCTTTGCCAATCGGCGACTCACCGCCAAACATATTTGAGACAAAAAGGTCGGATACGACGGCAACGTTTTTTTGTCGATGCACATCAGACCCAATGATAAAACGTCCGTCTAACATTGTAATATTTTCCGCGGATGCATAGCTTTGGTTCACACCAATCACGTTGATATTTGCGTACTTTTTTCCGTTTGCGGATTTGCCCGTGCCGATATGCTCGGTAATGGCCACGTCCTTAACAGAATCGGGAAAGGCACTCTTGTATTGCTCGAGCATGCTATCCGTTATATAATCGCTGTTTTTAGGTCTCACGTATGAAACGCTGTCATCTGTGAGATCCTTTTGAATGACGTATACCATGAGCTTGTTCATTCCCATATTGCTAAAGGAAGATGAAACAGAAGCTGATACGGAATTTCCCATTGTGACAATCGCGATGACCGAGCCAATTCCGATGATGATACCAAGCATCGTCAGCAGCGAACGCATTTTGTTTGCGACAAGCCCTGATAAGGCCATTGCGATATTCTCAAAAATACTCAACGTCTAGTTCCTTCTTTCATCTTTAATGATCATGCCGTCGCTGATTGTGATGATTCTCTGCGTTTCACTCGCAAGCTCGTTGCTGTGAGTGATCAATACAATTGTTTTGTTCTCTTGTTTATGGAGTGTATGAAAAATATCCATGATTTTTCTGCCCGTCGCCGAGTCTAATGCGCCTGTGGGCTCGTCTGCGAGAATAATGGCGGGATCGTTCGCCATAGACCGCGCAATGGCCACTCTTTGCTTTTGCCCGCCCGATAGCTCATTTGAACGGTGATGATACCTGTCACCCATTTCGACCAGATCCAGCAGCTCCATTGAACGTTCGTTTCTTTTCTTTTTCGATACGCCTGAGTACAACATAGGAAGCTCGACATTTTTCAGTGCGCTTGTTCTTGACATCAAATTAAAGGTTTGAAACACAAAGCCGATTTCTTGATTCCTGATTTGACTCAATTGTTTGTCTTTATAGGTGCTGATGTCATGTTCGTTCAAGCAATACCTGCCTGATGTCGGCTTGTCTAAAGCACCGATTATGTTCATCAGCGTGCTTTTGCCTGAACCAGAGGCGCCCACAACCGCAACGAACTCTCCTTCATGTATTTGAAAGCTGATGCCTTTGAGTATTTCAAGCTCGTTGGGCTGCCCGATGAAGAATTTCTTGCCAACATTCTCAAGGTTGATCATAATTTTTTTATTCATTTTGATACCCATTCAACCGGTTAACCATCTATACCGGTGTTGTCGATTAGCGTGATCTGCTGCCCGTCTTTCACATCGCCAGTCGTGATAATGAGCATATTTTCCTCCAAGCCTTCTCCAGAAATGGCCTGATAATAATCTGTCTCAATGCCTTCCTGAATTTCTATGGATTTTGCAATATAATAGCCGTTTCCGTCGGGGATAGCCGCAAAAATATTGGAAATACCGTTCTCGTCGGTTAGTATAGCTTCGTATGGCACGGCGAAA
Organism: Bacillota bacterium; assembly: GCA_023399095.1. Classification (GTDB taxonomy): domain Bacteria; phylum Bacillota; class Clostridia; order Christensenellales; family SZUA-584; genus SZUA-584. The sequence goes on along the minus strand of JAEWQS010000061.1, from coordinate 5,073 downwards.
GTATTTTTGCTCTCTTCCAGAATAATGTTCACCTTGATATGCATGCCAAGCAGTATATTCTCATCTGCATCATCAAAGGTCAACTCGGCAAGATATGCCGATGATTTTGTTGATTCACCATAAGCGCTGACTTCGCTGCTAGCAGGCATGGGAACATTCAACACCTTGCTGACGGTTGCCGTGTATTCTTTTTCTTGCAAGGCGCTTGAAGTTAATATTGCTTTCATTCCTGCTTTAACATCCAACACATCGTTCTCCGTAATTTCGGCAGCCACTGTTTTTGCATCAATATTTTCAATGACCATAATTGTGCCACCGTTGACAGGATAGTTCTCTTCTGCTGCGATCGAAGTGACTGTGCCGTCAACCGAGGCGCAGACCACTGTTTTATCAAGGCTTGCATACAGTGCATTCAATTGTGCATCTTGAGTGGGGTGCGTGCTCTGTGTTTTTGCTGTGTTGACAGCGTCTTTGGCACTTTGAATTTGTCTGTCAGTTTCAGTCTGGGTAAGCTTAACAGAATCATTTGCTTCTGCCAACGCGGCTTGTGCCGCCGCCAGATTGCTGCCGGATAATGCGACAGCCTCTTCCGCAGCCGCTTTTTCTGATTCAAGTTGATCGACAAGCTCTTTCTGCGCGGCAACCTTATTCTCATAGTCTTCAGCGCCTGTGTCGGCCTCGATCGCATCAAGTGTACTTATGGCTTCTGCAAGATTTGTGATAAAGGCTTCAAGGCTGTTTCTATTATCCGACAAATCCTTGTTGGCTTTATCAACATTGCCTTGTGCTTCCTGAACGCTGCGATTTGCTTTTTCCAACTGCAGGGTTTGGTCTGCTTTTGCATTATTAAGATTTCTCTTGTTAATTGAATTCTGTTGTCTGGCAGATTTATCGCTTTTATCAATTTCAGCCTCAACCGATGCAATTTCGGCTTTTATAGCGGTATCGTCAAGAATGCACAACACATCGCCCTTGCTGACCTTATCCCCGGCAGAAACCTTTATTTCCACCACGCTTGAAGTCAGATCGGTCGTGATTTTTGTGGTTTCTTCGCTTTGAACAATGCCTGTCGTATTCACGGCTTTGGTGAGATCCGCTTTTTTTAGTAGCATTGTTGTCACACCGACACCGCTTGCCTCGGTTGGTGTGTTAAGTGCAGCAGAGACTACAAAATAACCGATTACAACGACGCATAAACTGATTATTATTATGATTGTTTTCTTTTTCATACATTTCTCCTGTCAATTATCAATGATGTCCATTGTAATTTGTAAACATTAACAATAAACCATACAAATGCTTAAAAAATCTTAAGATAACGCTTATTAAGTCAGAGTGATGCTGTGGCTTAGAGTTAAAATAAAAAACAGGACAGTGCAGATATGTGTCTGCATGTCCTGTTGAAAAACCGTTTAATATTTATTTCAGATCATTTGAGTTTATCGGCCAAGTCCAGCCGCTCCCATGGCAGGTCAAGATCGGCGCGGCCAAAATGGCCGTATGACGCCGTTTGCCTGTATATCGGCGCGCGCAGATTAAGCCGCTCGATGATCGCCGCAGGTCGCAGATCAATGGACTTGTGAATGAGAGCGGCGAGCTTGTCGTCGTCCATCACACCTGTGCCGAACGTATCCACAAATATGGATACGGGTTCTGCGACGCCGATGGCGTAAGCCACCTCGATCTCGCATCGCTCCGCAAGCTCTGCCGCCACCACATTCTTTGCAATGTGGCGCGTGGCATACGCTGCGCTTCTGTCCACCTTGGACGGATCTTTGCCCGAAAAAGCGCCGCCGCCGTGACGCGCATATCCGCCGTAAGTGTCAACGATGATCTTGCGGCCCGTGAGACCCGAATCACCCGCGGGCCCTCCGATGACGAATCGTCCTGTCGGGTTCACATAATACTTCGTATCCTCATCCAGCAGCTCAGACGGAATCACGGCATTGATGACATGTTTGATAATATCCGCTCTGATCTGCTCCTGCGATATATCGTCTGCGTGCTGCGTAGACACCACAATGGCATCCACGCGCACCGGTGTGTTACCCTCATATTCCACCGTCACCTGCGATTTACCGTCCGGTCGCAGGTAAGAGAGCGTGCCATCCTTGCGGACAGCGGCCAACTGGCGCGTCAGTCGGTGCGCAAGCGTAATGGGCAGCGGCATCAATTCCTCTGTTTCGCGACAGGCAAACCCGAACATCATGCCCTGATCGCCCGCGCCTTGATCCGCTCTGTTAACGCCCATGGCGATATCGGGCGACTGCTCATCGATGCTCAAAATGACGCCGCAGGTGTTGCCGTCGAAGCCATATTTGGCACGCGTGAATCCGATATCGAGTATGGTGCCGCGCACAATCTTAGGAATGTCCACATAGCATTTTGTGGTGATTTCCCCCATCACAAGCGCAAGCCCTGTGTTCACCGCCGTTTCACACGCCACATGCGCATTTGGATCCTCGGCCAGTATGGCGTCGAGCACGCTGTCGCTGATCTGGTCGCAAAGCTTGTCCGGATGTCCTTCCGTAACCGATTCTGATGTGAATAATCTTCTCATTGTCCACTCCTGATTTATTTATTAAATAAAAAACCCCGCATTAGCGAGGCTGGAAAATATCTTTTCTCACCTCATCTGTCGGGAATTGGCACCTTGACTAATCGTCCGGTTGCCGGGTTTCACAGGGCCCGTCCCTCCACCACTCTTGATAAGGGTTTCTTATTTTGGCATTGATCATACCATATTCATGATAATGTTGTAAACTATTTTCAACAAACTCGTTTGCCGGAACTTTTTGTTAAGTCGCAAAGCCCCAGATGAGCCAGACCAAAACGCCAGCGACGCAGTTGCCCACAAATATGATGGGCAGCGCATGCTGCAAGCGTATATTAAACAGCCCAGCGATCATTGAGCCCGTCCACACGCCCGTGGTGGGCAGCGGTATTGCGACAAAAATGAATAAGAACCACGCTCGGTATTTTTCGACCTTGCCGCCGCGCCGAAGCAGCCGTTCATGCTGCCAGTTCCCAAAGCGGCTGAAAAGCTTGACTTTACTGTTCATTAACCAATTGAGAACACGCCGTGTTAGCAGGATAATCAACGGCGAAAATATCATAGAGCCGAACACGGCCACGATAAAACATTCAATTTCGGGAATCCCTAGGCTCAAACCAAGCGGGATAGCACCTTTCAGCTCAATAATGGGGACGGCAGCCAACCCAAAGACCGCCAGATAACTCCAGAATGTAATCAACCAAACTTCCGCCTTATCTTATGTATATATGGCCATTCTATACGAATGCTATTGTGTTGGCAACTGTGAAACTGCTATAATACGAATATTATTTTAGGCAGGTAGAAGATGAAACACGTTTTGGGGTATCTGCGGCGCGCCGATGAAGACCACGGCATGATCAAAGAGGGCGATACGGTGGCGGTCGGTGTATCGGGCGGCAAGGATTCGATGGCGCTGCTTTTCGCTCTGCATTTGTATAAAAACTTTTCACGCGTCAATTATTCCATTCGCGCTTTTACTGTGGACCTTGGGTTTGAGAGCTTTGCCACAGAGGTGATTGCTGATTATTGCGCTTCGCTTGGTATTCCTTATACAGTTGTGAAAACAAATATTGCGAAAATCGTGTTCGATACGCGCAAAGAGAGCAATCCGTGCGCGCTGTGTGCACGCATGAGAAAGGGAGAGCTTTTTACCGCGATAAAAACGGAGGGGCTTCATGTTTGCGCATTTGCGCATCACCGGGAAGACTGCTTGGAATCGCTGCTGCTTAGCATGTTCTATGAGGGCCGTATGCGCACATTTAAGCCGGTTACCGAGCTTAACAGAAAAGGCGTTAAACTGCTTCGTCCGCTTATTTATCTACCTGAAAAGGAGATCATATCGGCCGTGCGTCGGCACAATATTCCCATTGCCAAAAACCCGTGCCCCGCTTCGGGCAGCACCAAGCGGGAAGAAACAAAAGGGCTGCTTAAGCTTATCTGCCAAAGCAACCCGAACGCGCGTGAAATGATCATGACCGCTCTTAGAAACGTCTCACAATACTCATTATTCGACTGAGGGAAGCACAAGCTGCACGGTGGGCTTCTCCGCTGATTCCTCATAGCCGTTATCGACAACCTCAAACACCAGCCCAACGCGTATATATGCGCTGTCCACCTGCTCAAAGGCAATGCACTTCATATCATAAGTGTTTTCCGCAAGAATCGCCTGTGTGCCGCTGAAGAAGTAGTCTTCCGCCTCATCTAGATCGAGGTTCGTGCGCTCAACGGGCTTTAAGTAAACCACAAGCAGCGTATTTCCGTCAGCTGCGGTTGTATCGTCGATGCTTTTCATGAACTCCTGTGAATATTCAAACGAACCGATATCTGTCACGATCGGGTCAGCCTTGGCGCAGGCGGTCACGAGAAGAATCAGGCAGACCATTAATATTAACAAATTATACTTTTTGTAAGCTCTCATATATGATATCCTTTAACTGTTTTTGCGCAGTCCCAAAAGCAAAGATGGGAAAGGTACACATTATCTCGTCAATTATATATCAGTAAAGGGATGCGCGCAAGGTTTTTAGATTTTTGAATTGTTATTTTTACCTGTATATGCAATAATTTCGACATGAACGTGACAAAGCAGCAGCTTGTAAAGTTCGCACTGGAGCAGGGTTTCGACGATATCCGGTTTGCTAGTGCGGACGATATGACGGAAAAGAAAAATTTGCAGCAGCCTCATACACTGCTTGGCAGCGCGACATGTATTGTTGTGCTTTTTGCGGCGTATCGCCCTGCGGCACCCGCGCCGCCCGGGCATATGGCGCTTTCGGCATATTATATCGCATCCCACGCGTCGTATCACGCAGCGCGCGCTGTGACGGAATATTTAAAGCAGCATGGGGCGGATGCGCTGCACACGACATCAGTCGATGCCAAGCAGGCCGCGCTTCGAACAGGCGGTTTTTTTGGGGATAACGGTTTTTACTATCACCCCAGCCTTGGCTCTTTTGTGTGTATACAAACGGTTCTCACAAACTCATGCGAACGGTCTGATTATGATAAGGGTGATT
>JAEWQS010000047.1 GCA_023399095.1 Bacillota bacterium | reverse complement strand
GCACTACGCTATGAATGTAGCCATGGTTTTCCGCAGGTTAACAAAATGGTGGGTGAATACAACCGCCGCAGACGGCTGATGTATACGTCCCTCAACGAAATGGGTCTAAAGTGCTTTGAGCCGCTTGGCGCGTTTTATATCTTCCCCAATATCAGCTCGACGGGATTAAATTCCGATGAATTTTGCAAACGGCTGCTCTATGAGAAAAAGGTAGCCTGTGTGCCGGGCACGGCTTTTGGGGATACAGTGGATAACTTCATTCGCTGCTCATACGCATCGTCGTTAGAGAACCTAAAAGAGGCACTCTGCCGTATCAAAAGCTTTGTGGAAAGCCTTAAATAAAAATTGTTTGAGCCGCGAAAAAAAGGCTCTATGTCAATGGTTGGGGTAGAGTAGACTAAAGTAATCATTGCAGGGTTCTAATCACCATCAAGTGATTGGAACCCTGTTTGCATTAAATGTAATTAGAATTCGTCTTCTAAAGTTATCGAAACTGCGATAACCATAGGCAACTCTCTTCAAAACTTTGATAGTGTTATTAACTCCTTCAGTAAAACCATTTGAATAAGGGACATCAAAAGAATTCAGTATATACTGTTCCCAGTTCTTAAGCATGGTAAGGCAGGCTTTGAATTCAGGCAGATCAGCAGTAAAGGCGTACATGCGAAACTCACGTAATCGTTGTTTGGCCTCAACAGAATCAGATGAATTCATGAAGCGATAGAAGGCCTCCTTCAGAAGATATGCTTCACGTAGATCCCTTGAAAAAATCAGCATCTGTTCGACAGCCTGTTTATTCTCATCGTTAAGATCATCCATGTGTGCAAGGAGAAGCCTGCGGCTTCGTTTGAAGTATTTACGCTGCTCCGAAAGCAACGTTTTCTGAATTCTCTTGCGGACATTCTCAAGAGCCCATGTACAGTATCGCACGACATGGAAGCGATCAATCACGACCTTAGCGTTTTTAAATAGAATTTGAGCAACTTTGAGATACTCTCTGTTCATGTCTATCACCACATATCTGACTTGATCGCAATTTGAAAAAGTCTTAAGGTAATCAAGGATATTAGCAGCGGTTCTATCGGGCAATATATCAATAATGGCCTTTTCAACAGGGGATGTTAGAATGCACTGAAACTTGCCCGCATCTGTGTTGCCGCGAAACTCATCGAAAGAGATGACCTTTGACAGTTTGGATGGCCTCCCATAGTCCACCAGCTGCATCCATCGTGCGACTGTTGACTGGCTTATATTCAGTCTCTGGGCGATATCCTTGCGAGAACATTTTAACTGCAGCTCGTTGAGGCAGAGCATGGCCAGACGGTTCGTAATACGATGAAACTTGGGTAGAAGATAGTTCTTCTCATAAAACCGTTTACGACACAAAGGGCACCGATATCGGCGCTTTTCGTAAAGCCAACGTACGGGCTTGCCCTGAAAAGGGATGTCTTTAACGGTTTGAAGCCGATAATCATGCACATTGCTTGTCAGCGTACGACAATTTGGGCATTCGTGATCTCTTAATCGCATTCTAAACCTGATCTCAATATACGCCGCTTCACTTACCACATCATGAAGCTGTATGTCTTCCATATCCAACAGTTTTGCGCTATAATCCACCTGAGGCATATTTCTCTCCTTGTGACTCGTTATGTGGTGTAACTTTAGTCTACAAGGTTTTGAAGATTTATGCCTCTTCTTTTTTTCCTTACCCCAATGTATAGTATAGAACCTTTTATATAAGCGTTTCCTCGGAAATAAAGGTACGTTTAAAGCTATTCGGGGGTAGACTCGTCCGCGGCAGGTGTGTCCTCGGGTTGAATCGGGGACGGCTCAGGTGATTCCGTAGGTGCGGGGCTTTCGCTCGATTCAGTAGGCTCCGGCGGCGCAAGACTCTCTGCCGGAGGCGCTGAACTCTCTGCGGGTGTGGGGCTGGATGCAGGCGGCTTTGGCGCGCTTGGCGTGGGAGACGGTGTGGGTACGGGCGGATGAAGCACGTAGTCGTGCAAGCTTTCATATAGCGATGTCATGGTTTTGGTCGCATCCTGAAGGCTTCCTGCGCTTTTAATTTTGCTGTTTGAATTAGAGCTGCGCGCCTTTTTCAAGCGGCTTTGCGCACCCTGTAGCGTATGTGTGGCATCATCAATTTGATTATGTGCTTTATCTATCAGCTCGGGTGAGAGCACAGCTTTGTTCTTGTTAAGATAAGCCGTCACCTGTTTAATGGCATCTTCCAGATCCCGTGCGGCCATATCATAGGCCACATATTCAATATCGTACGTCCAGTCTATATCCGCGCCAATGCCGAAAACCTGCTTGACGACTTCTTGTGTATAGATATGGTCAAGTACGTAATACGTGGCGTTGTATGCACTCATGTACTTGCCGGTCAGCGTATATCGGTTTAGATCAGTTTCGGGATTGATATCGAGCCCATAGAATGTGAGCGCCGCAATCTGCTCTAAGTTGAGATTGGTATAGATTTCAGATTTCAGTGAGTTGTATATCTCGGGTATTTTGGGCAGAAGCTTTTCGCTTTTCAGCTGGCTGAACACCTCAAGCAGCAGACGCTGCTGGCGGTCGATACGGTCGATATCGGTGCCCGATGTGATGTCTTTTCTCGCGCGGCAATAGTCCAGTACGGCCTGCCCATCCATCAGCTGATACCCTGTGTCCAGATGTCGGTTATCTATGTTGATTTCATAATCCACGTCATACCACACACCGCCGATAGCATCTACGATATCCTTAACAGCCTGCATTTCCACTGCCAAATAGTAATCGACAGGGATGCCGCCCAATGTGGTGGTGATGGTCTGCATAAGGCAATCGAAGCCGCGGCCTTCAAAGCCGCCAGCCGACATCCACGCACCGTTGATTTTCCATCTGCTGTCTGTAAACGCGATATCGGCATAACTATCGCGCGGGAGAGAGACAATATCCACCTTGCCCGTAGCAAAGTTAACGGAGAAAAGCATGATCGTATCCGTGCGGAAGTCTTCGCGTCCCTCACGCTCAGACGAATAATCGATCCCTGCCAGCACTATGTTGACACGGTCCTTCATAAAATCCATATCGGCTTGCATCGCAAGCCATTCTTCAGGCGACAGCGTCTGTGTCGGTTTGGCCGATGCTTCTGTCGTTCTGGAGGGAACAGGAGTTGAGTCTGGGAAAGCTGTCCGAGCATTGATCACGGTGACATAGATAAAACGGCAAGCAATAATCAAAACAGCCAGTGCCAGCGCCAGCAGTCCGTATATTATAATCTTCTTTTTGGTATACGGTTTATGGAAAAGACGCTCTTCCGGCGTCTTTTTGTGTTTTTCTTTTTTTATTTCATCCTTTTGTTGTATCATTTCTACCTCATGTCTGCATAATTGCGCGCTCAAGTGCCGAGTTGCACGTTACATTATACTATGAACCACAATGAAATGAATAACAAAATTATAAAAATTATGGGAAATTGCATATTTGGCAACAAAAGTACACGTAAGAGGCATAAAAAACACACCCCCTTGTATCATCACAAGGGGGTGCAAATTATCAGGGGGGGGTTAGCCCACGCGGCGGGCAAGAACGAAGTTTCTTGTCCAGTAAACGTTGTCGATCGAGCTGACCATGACTTTGCTCTGTCCTGAAGAGGCGTGGACGAATTGACGGTCGCCAGTATAGATGCCCATGTGGCTGATATATGACGATGTATCGGATCGGAAGAACACAAGGTCACCCTTTTGCAGCGAACCCGTATTCGTGATCTTTGACCAAGAAGACACGTTGCTGTATGCCGACGCCGAGTATCTTGATACGTTAAAGCCTGCGTTTGTCATCGCGTAGTAAGCCAGACCCGAGCAGTCATAGCTGTTTGGACCGTTGCCTCCGAGTACATAGGTCTTTCCAAGCTGTGAATAGGCGATATCCGCAATTGCTGCCGCAGAAGACGATTGGGTACTCTGCGAAGGTGCGCTAGCCGTATTGCCGGAGAACGCTTTGTTGCGCGTGTTGGGTCCTGCAACGCCATCGGCATAAAGCCCGTTGGCTTGCTGGAACGCAATCACAGCGGCTCGCGTGACGGGGCCGTAATAACCTGTGCCTGTCCCGCTGAAGAAACCAAGCTTTTTGAGCCGCAGCTGAAGCGTTTGCACGGCTTCACCGTAGCTGCCAACTTTTAATATCAGGCTCTTGGCTGTCGAGGAGTACAGCTTGTTTTGCGTCAGCGGCCCCGCAACGCCATCGGCACCAAGACCGTTGTTATTCTGAAAGCGAATAACCGCTGTTTTTGTGAGAGCCCCATAGTATCCGGTTGCGCTCGGGTAATCAAGATAACCGAGGCTAAGCAGCTTGTTTTGCAGTGCTGTGACATCGTCACCGCGGCTGCCGAGCGACATGGTGGCACCTGCCGCCATCGCCGTGGGCATCGCTGCAAAAAGAATGGTTAGTACGCATATTACCAAAACGATCAGTCTCACGTTTCTTTTCTTCATATCTGTCTCCCTTCATTTATTTTAATATTGGATACTCATTATAACCAAATCATACAGATCACTCAAAACCCGAGAATGTGTTCTATCACAATTATGCTGCAGGCTAACAGATGTATTACAAATATGTTAAGTTAATATGACAATTTGAAGGTGTATGCGCTGTTTTACGTATATTTACGCAACAAGGATATGGAAACAATGTATTATATAAGTAACATGACATCAAAGAAGGAGGCCGAGTGGCCTCCCTGAGCGTCAGAAAAGTTACTTATGTCATTCCGATTGAGCGTTAGCGATTGAGGAATCCCCTTCTGCAAAGCATTTTTCATGGGATTCCAGTCCACTACCGTAGTCGGCAGGCTCGGAATGACAAAATGGGGTTTATCGACAGCCTGAGGAGGCCGAGTGGCCTCCTTTTGCATAGAGCGATAAATTAATAATTTTGTGAGAAAATCTCGAAGTAAGCTTTGGCGTGCGCACAAACGGGGCAGACCGAAGGCGCTTCCTTGCCCACAAAGCGGTGGCCGCAGTTGGAACATTTCCATTCGACCTCAACATCACGCTCGAATACCACGCCGTTTTTCACGTTCTCAGCGAGCTTGTTGTAACGCTCTTCATGCTTCTTCTCAACACCCGCCACGCCGTCGAACAGCTTAGCGATATCCTCAAAGCCTTCTTCTCTGGCTTCCTTGGCCATGCGCGGGTACATATCTTCCCACTCGCCGTGTTCGCCAGCGGCTGCAGAGATAAGGTTATCCATTGTGGAACCGATGCCTGCAAACAGCTTATACCAAAGCTCGGCATGCTCTTTTTCATTCGCTGCGGTCTCGGTAAATATGTTGGAAATCTGGATGAAACCTTCCTTCTTGGCCTTAGACGCAAAGTATGTGTACTTGTTGCGCGCCATTGATTCGCCCGCAAACGCTTCCATTAAATTCTGTTCCGTTTTTGTTCCTTTTAACTTCTCCATTGTTATTTCCTCCCAATATAAGTGATTTGTGATGATAAACGTTTTATGCTTTCCAGAGGCTATGAATGTTGCAGTACTCATAGACAGTATCAATATCCTCTGCTTTTACATCAAATGTGGTCTCGGGCGCACCTGCGGGATCAAGCTTTGCGCGCAGAGACTGGCCGTCTTTCTTGAACACCTCAATGAAGCTGATGTGATGATCTTCTGTCATCGGATGAGGCGCGCTGCCGATTTTTACTGTTGTTTTGTCGCCATCCGCGACGATGACGGGCACATGCTTCTCCGTGCTGGCATCTGTTGTGTTTGCTTCAAGCTTCGTCATCTTTTGACCGCAGCAGACAAGCGTGGGAGCGCCGGGATTCACGATGCTGACCACGTGGCCGCAGACGTCACAATAATAATAATCACCGTAATTTGTCATGGTTTGTTACTTCCTTTCTTTCTCATCATTTATTTCTTATTGCTTAACAGACATTGATTGCAAACGCCGTAAAAGGTGATATG
>JAEWQS010000020.1 GCA_023399095.1 Bacillota bacterium | reverse complement strand
GATGACGAATATCAAAGAGCAAAAGAGATGATAATGAATTCATAATATTAGACATTAAATCAAATTCATATTTTGGATTCCAGAGCAAAAAAAGATATACTACATAAGCATATATATCTTCAAGAGTATATCTTTTATCCTATTATATGACATGAAATTTTAGTTATTCTTATCAACGTGCATTAACATAAAAAGAGCTCCTGTAATATTGTTGCCACCCTCTCAGCCTGACTTATACCTAATCTGATTGATTGTCGCTGAATTAACCTATATAATGTCATCAGTATAAAGAAAGGAAGATCCCAGGGGTCTTTCTTTGCGAGTCTGCACCCCTGGGATCTATGGTTTTACAACCATGGTTATTATATCAAGATATAAGGTTAGACACAAGCAGAATAAAGATATTTTTAGTAATCAGTAAAGAGGATTCCATCTGTCCAGACTGTGGAAGTCCCCTTTGTATAAGAGATAAACGCCTGCGGATCCACAAGAAAGCAGGTGGAGTGAAGGAATGGTATCAAATCAATCGGTTGAAATGCACAAATAAGGCATGCGGGAAACTTCATAATGAGCTACCGGACTGTCTTAGCCCATATAAACACTATGATGCAGGGCTGATTGAGGATGTTGTAGATGAGGTAGTAACAGAAGATGATACCGAAACAGAGAATTATCCATGTGCAGACACTATGAATCATTGGAAGTTCTGGATCCGACTCAACGAGAAAAATATAGATGGACAGATGAAATCAACGGCATACCGTTTCCTGGATTTGGGATTAGAGTTCCTCCAATCCACGGACTCTTTACTTAAGGAACTAAGAGAAAGGATAAGCCCTGGGTGGCTTTGTGTAGTCAACCGGTTTATATATAATTCTGGAGGAAGGATAAACCTGAATCCAGAGCCAATCTAATATATGCACCTACTTTTCTGTGATGTCATTATGTTAAGAGTGTATGGTTATCTCAAAGGAGGTAACACATATGCAGAGTAAAGAAGTTAAGAGATGGCAGGATCAAGAAGCATTGAAACGGTATCAGATGATTGCACCATTAATGGATCCGGATTTGGATGAAGGAAAGCGGCTCCAGATGAGAGAAGATATCGCCAGAAGTAATGAATTGTCAGTGCGTACATTGTATCGATATGAAGAGAGATACCGAAATTCCGAGTTTGGTGGATTACGTCCAATGAACAGGGAAAAGAGACGTTCACAGAAGCTGCCGGAGAGCTTTGATGAAATCGTTGGTGAAGCAATCCAGTTAAAACGTGAGGTGCCAAGGCGTAGCGTCCGTCAAATCATAAAGATACTGGAACTGGAGGGTTTTGCATCACCCGGGGATCTAAAACAGTCAACCATGCAGAGATATCTATACAAAGCTGGATTTGGGGTGAAACAGATGAAGAAATACTCCGAAGGAAGAACGACATCATCCAGAAGATTCTGCCGTCCACACAGAATGGAACTTTTACAGGGAGATATCAAGTATGGTCCCGATATTAAGACAACAGATGGAAGGCTGATCAAGACATATCTGTCCTCTCTGATTGATGATCATTCCAGGTACATACTGCAGTCGGAATTCTATGATAACCAGCGGCAGGAAATCGTTGAAGATACATTCCATAAAGCAATTCTTAAGTTCGGAAAATTTGACTGTGGGTATGTCGACAATGGAGGACAGTATATCTCAAAGCAGCTGAATGAGAGCTGTGCAAGGCTGGGAATCCGACTTTTGAGAGCAAAACCAAGAGCTTGCGAGTCTAAGGGAAAGGTGGAAAAATTTCACCAAAAAGTAGATCAGTTCATTGCAGAGATACGTGTTGCCCATGTGCATTCATTGTCCGAACTAAACCAAAAATGGAAAATATTTTTGGAAGGTGATTATCAGACAGAATCCCATGATGGAATCAGGGAGTATTATAAATCTTATGGTGTGGAAGTGCCACCAGGAGGGATTTCACCAAAGCAAGAATTCAATCGAGATGCAAGAAACCTGGTCTTTCTTGATACAGGTGTTGTAAGTGAAGCTTTTCTGCACCATGAGAGGAGAAGGCTGGACAATGCAGGTTGTTTTTCCTTTGAGAACAATAAGTACGAAGCCAGTACAGCACTTGCGAATGCAGAGGTAATGATAGCATTTGATCCCATGAATACAGAGAGTATTATGGTGCACTATCTAGATATGGAACCAATCATGGCACATAGAATGAAGATTGGAGCATTTTCAGATAAGAAACCACCACTACCTGTGGGTATGACAGATAAAGTACCAGAGACTTCAAGGTTTCTGGATGCACTGGAAAAGAAGTACAAAAAAGAACATCAGATCATGGCAAATGCCATTTCCTTTGGCGACTACGGAAAGGCAGGTGACTGATTATGTATGAAGATTTTTTTGAAATGGTGAACACTCCATTTTCAAGAGATGTTCCAGTGGACAGGCTGTATCGTTCATTTCAGATCGAGGATGCAATTGGAAGGCTGGCATACGCAGCTGACCGTCAGATGTTCGTGGTAGTCACGGCAGATCCGGGGTGTGGAAAATCAACACTGATCCGGATGTTTGAAGGAACACTGTCAAAGGATAAATATATGCTGCTGTATCTTTCAGACTCCAAGCTGACGCCAAGGTGGATGTATGCAGGACTGCTGGATCAGATGGGGATGGAATCGCGCTTTTACAGAGGTGACTCAAAAAGACAGCTCCAAAAAGAAATCGAAACGGTACGTACTGTACAGAAAAAGAAGGTAGTATGTGTTCTGGATGAAGCGCATCTGCTGGATAAGGAGACACTGGAAGAATTCCGGTTTCTATTGAACTACCGATTTGATTCGACTAGCCCGATGAGTCTGATACTCGTAGGGCAGACAGAACTGTGGGATCAGAAACTGAGACTTCAGAAATATGCAGCTATCCGCCAGAGAATTGACATGAATATCGTATTGAATCGTTTGGACAGAGCTGAAACAGGAAAATATATCGCGGCGCACATAGCATATGCAGGAAATAAACAGGAGCTGTTTACCAGCGGTGCTGAAGAGGAAGTGTACAAGGTATCAGCAGGAATACCGCGTATCATCAACCGGATCTGTGAGAAGACACTGATGTACGCATACCAGCAACAGAAACGTCTGATCGATGAGCACATGATACGTTTTGTGGCAGATCATGAGATGCTTGGAGGTAGCTGCGAATGAGACTGGAATACGAATGTCATGGACGTAAAGGAATGAAGCCACGGGAATGGAAAGGCGAAATCAATATACTGAGTCTATATGAGCCATATGAGGTTGAAATCAACGCAAGGGGAAGCCGTTTTCATCTGATTATTGGGAAGCATGCATATGGAAATTTCATGTGTCTGCCAAACTGGAATATAGGAAGTGAAATGGCAGCAATGCGGGACAACTTCTGGAACTGGGAAAGACTGAAACATGCAGGAATGAAATCAGTAGATGCATACAGTGTAGCAGATGCACTTGTTGCATTGAGCAAATATATAGAACTTTAGAGAGTAATATTTTACTGGCAGATTTTCTGCCAGTAAAATACAAATATCAATGACAGTGATATGGGTAATCTGCTGACAACCAGTTAGAGCAAGTCAGCGACAACTCATGGAATTAGTAACAGCTATCTTACCAAAGCTGTCATGGAGGAATTACTACAAATCATTGTTGAGATCGGGAAAGAAAAAAGCAGGCATAGTCAAGTTTCAATAAACTGGCCACAGGCAGTCATTCGTGTGAAATACTTTCAGGAGCTGGTGCAAGATTCGGTGAAAATAGAGGATGCGTACGAAGAGGAGAATGAGAGCTCTTAAACGGTTGACAAAGAG
>JAEWQS010000175.1 GCA_023399095.1 Bacillota bacterium | reverse complement strand
GCTGGATTATGAAAATCGTACGGGCCATAAGAAACGATGAAATATTCTACGCGGCCAAAGACGGTCATTTGCTCAAACGCCTCGCCGAACCGCCGTATGAGCGCTTTACATTCACGGGTGAGGAAATGGCGCTTGACGACGCGACTTTACTCCCTCCCTGTGAGCCCACCAAAATTGTGGCCGTAGGTCTAAACTATGCACAGCATGCCGCGGAACTGCACGACAAGCTGGTCGGTAATCCGGTGCTGTTCATTAAACCCGTCACCACCTTGATCGCGCATGGGGAACAAATCGAATACCCATTGATTTCACAGCGTGTGGACTATGAAGCAGAGCTTGCCGTCGTCATCGGGAAAACATGCAAAAACTTAACGCCGCTTGAGGCAAAGAGCTGCATACTAGGATACACGGCCTTAAACGACGTGACCGCGCGCGACATTCAAAAGCAGGACGGCCAGTGGACTCGTGCCAAATCGTTTGATACGTTCTGTCCCGTCGGGCCCAGCATCGAAACAGAATTTGATCCGGCAGGCAAGTGCATACAGAGCGTGCTTAACGGCGAAACAAAACAAGACAGCACATTTGATAACATGCTTTTTGATGTGCCACAGATTATTAGCTTCATCAGCGCGTGTATGACGCTGCTGCCGGGCGATATCATCGCCACGGGCACACCCGAGGGAATAGGCCCCATGCAGCGCGGCGATACCATTCAGGTGCGCATCGAGGGGCTTGATACGCTTAAGAATATGGTCAAATAACGGAGGGACAGTTATGTACCAATCCAAGCTCAAATCTGACGATATGGACAAGCTTTTTGAGGCCGTCTTAACGCTTAAGTCGGTCGAGGAATGCTACATGTTCTTTGAGGATCTGTGTACGATCTCAGAACTCACGTCGATATCTCAGCGACTTAAGGTGGCCGAGCTGCTGAGCGAAAAGCACACCTGCCACGACATTTCAGAAACAACAGGCGCCAGCACGGCCACGATCAGCCGTGTGAACCGCTGCCTGCTCTATGGCACAGGCGGATACCGGCTGGCGCTCAAACGACTCAAACAGGAGGACTGATGGATTTAACCAGCCTAAACGAACAGCAGCGCGAGGCCGTGGTCACCACGGAAGGTGCGGTACTGGTTCTTGCGGGCGCGGGCTCAGGCAAAACCCGGGTGCTGACCACGCGTGCCGCGTATTTAATTGAAAAGGGCGTAAGGCCGTATCATATTCTTGCGCTGACGTTTACCAACAAAGCCGCCGCCGAAATGAAATCGCGTATCGCGGCCATCGCAACAGACGCGGACGACATGTGGGTGATGACCTTCCACGCGCTTTGCGCAAGGCTGCTGCGTATCGAGGGTGAGCATCTCGGGTATTCGAGCAGCTTCACCATTTACGACGCAAGCGACGCATTGACCGTAGTCAAGGATATTCTGAAGGAACTGGACGTCGGCAAGGACGCCGTGGAGCCGCGCACTGTGCGTTCAATGATCAGCCGCGCCAAAAATGCGGGTGTGAGCCCCGCGCGTTTTAAAGAGGTCTACGGCGAAGGCGATACCGTCAAATATTCATCGTGGGTGTATACGCGCTATGAGGACAGGCTGCGTGCCAATAACGCGATGGATTTTGACGACCTGCTATTAAAAACGCTGCTGCTTTTCGACGAATACCCGGACGTGCTTGACAAATACCGCCGCCGGTTTCAGTACATCATGGTGGACGAGTATCAGGACACCAACACCGTGCAGTACAGTATCGTTCAGCTGCTGGCCAAGGGCAGCGGCAACATATTCGTGGTGGGTGACGACGACCAGTCCATTTACGGCTGGCGCGGTGCGGATATTTCCAACATACTCGGTTTTGAAAAGGACTTTCCCGGCGCGCGCGTCATCCGACTGGAGCAAAATTACCGCTCGCATCAGGGCATACTCGACGCGGCCAACGGCGTGATCCGTAACAACAGCGGCCGCATGGGCAAGGAGCTTTGGTCAAACATCAAAACGGGTCAAAAACCGCTTGAGTTCGAAGCAGAAACCGACCTTGAGGAAGCGCAGTTTGTGGCTGAAAAGGCCGCGAGCCTGCTGCGCGAGGGTAAATACACCGCAAGTGATATCGCGGTGCTTTACCGTGTGAACAGCCAGTCGCGCGTGTTGGAAAACAAGCTCAAAGAGCGCGGCGTGCCGTATGTAATTTATGGCGGACAGAGCTTTTATGACCGCAAGGAGATTAAAGATCTGCTTGCGTATTTGAACCTGCTTTGCAACCCCGATGCCGATCTTTGCTTTATGCGTGCCATCGGTGTGCCCAAGCGCGGTATTGGCGACATTTCCTTGGGCAAACTATATGCGACGGCGCAGACCCAAAACCGTTCGCTTTACGAAATGTGCCAACAGCCCGAAGGGCTGTCCAAAAAAGCGGCCGAGTCGCTGATAGGCTTCTGCGGCATGCTGGAAAACATACGTGCGCAGATGGACGGCCTCAGCGTGCTGCAAATCGTGGAACGTGTGTTTGAAGATTCGGGGCTGCGAACCATGATGCAGACCGACACCTCACCCGAAGGCCGCATGCGTTTGCTTAACGTGGAGGAGTTTTTCAAGAGTGTCGCAGACTTTGAGCGCGATACACCCGCCCCGCATACACTGGCAGGCTTTTTGGAGCGCAGCGCGCTTATTTCCGATGTGGATGCCGTGGGCGATGAAGAGGATAAGATCATGCTGATGACGATGCACAGCGCCAAGGGGCTCGAGTTTCCCATCGTGTTCATCGTCGGGCTGCAGGAAGGGCTGCTTCCGCATCAAATGAGCCTGATGGACGGCGATGTGGAGGAAGAGCGGCGTCTTTGCTATGTGGGCATGACACGCGCCAAAAAGCGGCTGTATCTGTTATGGAGCACCACGCGTTATGTTCGCATGGGCGCAAACTTTGAGCGTATGCCCGGCAAGCGTTCTCGCTTTCTCGAGGAGATACCTGACGGGTGCATGGATCCCGCAGGCGTCAAGCGGCAAAACACGGCCTATTTCTCGCATGAGCCTGTTAGCCATAGCCCCTATTCGTTTGCAGCTCAAGGAAAAGTCAGCATGCCGTCTGCCAGCCCGGATTTAAGCAAAAAGGCGGCGCATGCGCCTTCCGCCTTTACGGCGGGCAGCACCGTCTCTCACCCCAAATTCGGACGCGGTCAGATCGTATCGACCAACGGTGAAGGCGATGAGAAAATTGCCGTGGTTCGCTTTGATACCGCAGGTGAAAAGAAAATGTTTGTGGCGTTCGCGCCGCTCAAAATAGAGTAAGGAACAGTTATGGAAGAAGCCAACAAGCGGATCGATGAACTCATCGCGCAGTTAAACGAGCATGTTTACCGTTATTACACGCTCGACGATCCGACCGTGAGTGACACCGAATACGACACGCTATATGACGAGCTCGAGACGCTCGAGAATCAAACCGGATATTTACGTCCCGATTCGCCCACCATGCGCATCGGCGGAGATGTGCTGTCCGGCTTTGATAAGCAGGCTCATCTTAATCCGCTGTACAGTCTCGACAAGGTGAGAAGCGAGGAAGAGCTTGCTGCGTGGGAAACGCGCGCGCGCAAGTTTTCGGATGCGTCTTTCGTCTACGTCGTGGAATACAAATTCGACGGGCTCACCGTCAACCTACGCTATGAAGACGGTTTGCTTGTGTCTGCCGCCACCCGCGGCGACGGCTCTGTGGGCGAAATCATCACCAAACAGGTGATAACCATAAAATCTGTGCCGCTGTCCATCCCCTATAAAGGGCGGCTTGAGGTGCAGGGCGAAGGGCTTATGCGCTTATCCGCGCTCAAAAAGTATAACGAAACCGCCAACGAGCCGCTCAAAAACGCGCGCAACGCGGCAGCGGGCGCACTGCGGAACCTAGACCCTGCCGAAACAGCCAAGCGCAACCTCAGCCTTTTTTGCTACAGCGTGGGTTATATTGAAAACGCCCCGTTTGATACGCACGCGAAGATGCTTGATTTTTTACGAGATAACCACTTTCCTGTGAGCAGCTTCACCGAGAAAGCAGGCAGCATTTCTGAAGTCATCGCAATTGTGGAAAAGGCCGAGCAAGCTCGTGCATCGCTCGATTACCTCATAGACGGTGCTGTGATCAAGATTGACAGCTTTACAGTGCGTGAGCAGCTTGGCTTCACGCAGAAATTTCCGCGTTGGGCTGTGGCCTACAAGTTTGCTGCTGATGAAAAAACCACGACACTGCTGGATGTGATCTGGCAGGTGGGGCGCACAGGCAAAATTACGCCGGGCGCTCTGCTCGAACCCGTGGATATCGGCGGCGTGTCAGTATCCCGCGCCACACTCAACAACGCGGGGGACATTCAAAGAAAGAAGCTTAAAAAAAACGCTCGTGTTTTCGTCCGCCGCTCCGGCGATGTCATTCCGGAAATTCTCGGCGTCGCGGAATATACGGATAACGCAGCGGATATCGGGATTCCTGATGTCTGCCCCGCGTGCGGCCATCCTCTGGTGGAGAAGGGCGCTCATCTTTTCTGCGAAAATCCGCTTGTGTGCCGCCCTCAGCTGACACGCGCCGTGGCACACTTCGCTTCACGCGACGCGATGAACATCGAAACGTTCTCGGACAAGACCGCGGAGGCGCTTTATGACCACTTAGGGCTCAGCGACGTGTCCGACCTCTACTATCTCGATTATGACAAGATCAAAAGCTTACCCGGCTTCGGCAAGAAAAAGGCGGACAACTTAAAAGCCGCGATCGAGAAGAGCAAACAACGGCCGCTTGGCAGCTTTATATACGCGCTCGGCATACCGGGCATCGGATCGAAAACGGCCAAGGATCTGGCCGCCAAATATCAAAGCATGGATGCATTGATGCAAGCGGATGCAGACAGTCTCATCGCTATCGACGGCATCGGTGATACGCTTGCGCAAAACATCGCGGCTTTCTTCGCAGACGAACGTGCGCGCGGTATCGTGTCGCGCATACTTGACGCAGGTGTATCCCCCGTATTTGAGCAAGTCAAAACCTCTGATTCTGCCTTTTCGGGCAAGAAGGTGGTGCTCACAGGCACGCTGTCCGCATACACACGCAAGGAAGCGTCGGATATCATCGAATCGCTTGGCGGTGAGGTCGTTTCGTCGGTCAGCAAGAATACCGATATCGTGCTTGCAGGCGAAAGCGCGGGCAGCAAGCTTGACAAAGCGCGTACGCTTGGCATCACAGTCATCGACGAAACGCAGTTTGAGCAGATGTCCAAATCAACCAATAAATAACTTATCGTCGTCATTTGAGAATTTGTATCACCGAACATATCCGTGGTATTTTTATTACATATTTTTCAGGAGGATGAAGAATTGACAGACGACTCAAATAAAAGCAGCGGAACTGTTTTTTTAATTCTGGCACTGCTTGCATTTTCAGGGCTTGGCATGGAATTGGCACTCGGTTTTGGAGTTGAACCTCTGCTGTTTGGCAAAAGCTTCGCAGAATACACCGTGTGGGAAAACGTGCTCCACTGGGTTGTAACGTGCATCGTGTGGTTCGCTGTGGCTTATGCGCTTGTGAAATTCTCTCAAAAACGCGGCTTTGATTTTCTTGCCCAAAAGGAGCGGCTTAACGGGTACAATTGGTCGACTGCCGCAGTTTTACTGGTTATTAGCATCGCAGCGAGCCTGTGGGACTGGAACGGCATTAAAATCATAAAAGAGTATGAATATAATGGTTTGATAAAATTCATCTTTCAGTACATCTATTATATTATGGAAACTGTGCTCGTCCTGCTCATCATCATCTTCGGTCAGCATGCGGGCGAGCTCTGGTTTAAGCACCACCATGTCCCTTGGGGCGGTGTGCTGGTGGCGCTCACATGGGGTCTGGTACACATGCTGACAAAAAATGATCTGCAAGCGGGCTTATTGTCTGCCGGCAGCGGGCTTTTATTTGGCATTGCTTATCTGGCTGTAAGAAGGAACGTATATATTGCATATCCGCTTATTTTGCTTATGTTCGTCTTGTAATGAATTTGACAAGATTCTATAAGTCAATCGCGAATCATCTTCCGATTGATAGAAAATAAAATGTTTTGAGGTAATAATGGAGATTAGGCTGTATTCACAGTCCGATGAAGCAAAGCTTTTTGATTTGCTTCATGAGGAAGAATGGACGGACTACTGCACTGACAGCGCCGAATATAAAAAAGCATTGCTTACTTCCCTCACCTATGTGGCTTATGAGGACGATGTCTTATGCGGCTATGTGCGCGGGCGAGACGACGACGGGTTCGGCATCTACGTGTACGACCTGCTAGTGAAGTCGTCATATCGTGGGCGCAGCTTTGGCAGAATGCTGCTGGAAAAAGTCTATGCGGATCATCCTCAAGACACGGTTTATGTCATGAGCGATGTAGACGGATACTATGAAAAGCTGGGTTATCAGCGCGTGGGCTCTATTCTTATGGTTAGTATTCGAGATTAAAATCGGAGGATCTTTTATATGACACATACTTATTTTTTAGCAGGCAGACAGTGGCAGGCGAGCGGTTCATATTACGATGAGAACGGGTCTTCATATGAGCTCTCCGGTTTGGCGTGCCTATCTCGCAGCGAAGAAGAGTGGACGCTGGACGGCCATATGGAGGTTAAACTTGATGAGTCCGTGCGTTTTCACAACAAGTATCAAATCCATGAAACAGGCAGTCATTTCACCTATCGCTGGACGTCTTATAATCCCGCACTTGGGGTGCTCAAAGGCACATTTGAAATGATCGGAGACAATATCATATCTGTCTATACATCCGAAAGCGGCGAATACAGCGGCACCGAGACTTTGATACAGATTGACGAAAACACGTACCACAACGTCGGCGTTTCCTTTCATAATGGCCGTCGCATGTCCGCGTGGACGGCTGTACTCATGTCAAAACCGCATTAATTCTATCAGATAACACGTATTTGTTCACTATTGTTAATAATTATTTGTTTTTGTTAATGATAATAACCGTTTCTCAAGACTTTAATCAGAGATTTTAGCAAATAAACGCAATAAAAAGGCTTCCGGCTAATTAGTTCATAACGGAAGCCTTCATTAATTTAGGCTTTAATATACATATATTGAAGATACACACCACGCATGTTCGGTTTTGTTATCTTTTTTTAGTATTTGTCACAGGCTGTATGCGCTTAGAGCAGCTTTCTTGTTTCTCTGTCCACGCTGCCCGAGCCCAGTGTGACCACGATATCACCGGGGGATGCGTTTTCATCAAGATAATCGCTGATTTCCTCAAATGTCGCGATATATTTGCACGCAGCGTTGGGACTGATGGCAGCCACAAGATCGCGAGCGTGGATTTCGCCGCGGTCGATATCACGGCCCGGATAGATATCCGGCACAAGCACCTCATCAGCATCTGAGAAGCTTAAGGCGTATTTGTCTTTCAGCGTTTTGGCGCGCGTAAACGAATTGCACTGAAACACCACCCAAAGCTTCTTATGCGGATATTTTGAAGCAGCGTTGAGACAAGCCATGATCTCGCTTGGATGATGCGCATAGTCGTGAATGATCTTCACGCCGTTCTTCTCCCCCACGAGCTCAAATCGCCGACCTGCAAGATGATATTTATTAAGCGCTTTTGCAGCTTCTTTAAGCACTATACCGAAAACCTCGCTGCATACCGTGATTGCAGCCAATGCGTTCATCATGTTGTGCTGCCCCACCACGCTGAGCGCTACTTTTGCTGAGCCATTCGGCGATATCACATCAAATATCGGACAGCCCATATCATCATAAGATACGTTGGTCGCAATATAGTCAGCGTTTTCAAAGCCGTATGTCACCGTTTTACGTTCGCTGATTTGAGCAACCTGCATCACCAGCGGGTCATGCACATTTGCAAACAGCACACCGTTTTCGGGAAGCAGCGCCGCAAACTGAGCAAACGTGTCCGCGATTTCTTCGATACTCTTGTAATAATCCAGATGATCATCGTCAATATTGTTAATCAGCACGTGTGTGGGCGAAAGCTCCAGAAAGCTTCGTACATATTCGCACGCTTCCGTAACAAAAGCCGGATAATCGCCAATGGCAACGCCGCCGCCCAAAAAATCCACCATGCCGCCCACATGCACCGTCAGGTTCACATCACACTCACGCAGAATCAGGGCGCACATCGATGTGATCGTCGTTTTGCCATGACAGCCCGCGATGCCGATCACCGTCTCAAACTGACGGCTGATCTGGCCCAACAGCTCTGAGCGCTCCATCATAGGAAGTCCGAGTTCCTTTGCCCTGTCGAATTCAGGGTTCCCCGGCTTTATCGCGGCAGAGTAAACCACGAGCGACACATCTGATAAATTCTTCGCATTATGCCCAATAACAAACGGTATCCCCGCACTTTCGAGCTTTTTGGTAAACGCCGATTCGGCGATATCAGTCCCTTGTGAGTTGTACCCTAGATTCTTGAGTATGATCGCAAGACCGCTCATGCTGCAGCCGCCAATGCCGATAAAATGAACAGTTCTCCCTTTAAAATCCTTTAAAAAAACCATAGCCACCTCTTTGTCGTCTATGCTATGCAACCCCATATCACTGCATTATACTCTATACATCGCGCGAATATCAATAAAAAAACATTTAGCTATTTAAAAAATGAGTATATCGCTCTATAATGGACAATGAACGATATCAAAGGAGTGCCGATAATGGATAAAGCCGACAGAAAAACAAGACTGGCAATGGTTTCTGCGATGCTCACGCGCGAACCGGGCAAAACCTATTCGCTCAAAGTTTTCTGTGATATGTTCAGCGCTGCCAAATCGACAATGAGCGAGGATATTGCGATACTCAAAAATATGTTTAAATCATATGGCCAAGGCGACATTGAGGTCACTTTGGGAGCAGGAGGCGGTGTGCGCTTCAATCCTGTCATATCTGCGGAGCGGCGCGAAAATGTGTTAAAAAATGTGGCTGAGAAGCTTTCAGACCCCTCAAGGATATTGCCCGGCGGATATATCTATACAGTGGATATTTTCTCCAACCCTAAGTACGTGGCTCCCATGGCCGAGATCTTAGCCGGCATGTTCATAAAGACAAACCCTGATTTTGTGGCCACCGTAGAAACAAAGGGTGTGGCACTGGCGCTTTTTGTGGCGCGGGCGCTTGGCAAGCCGCTTGTTATCGCACGGCGTGACCTTAAAATAACAGAAGGCTCGGTTGTTACAATCAACTATTTAACCGGCTCATCAAAGCGCATGATGACGATGTCACTATCTAAGCGTGCTGTGTCTCCGGGGCAAAAGGCGCTGCTTATCGACGATTTTATTGCAGGTGGCGGCACTGTGCATGCGCTTTTTGAAATGATGAAGGAATTCTCTATCACCGTTGTGGGATGCGGCGCGGGTATTGTTACGCAGGCTCCTGAAAGAAAGCAAATTGATAATTACAAAGCGCTTCTGATGCTCGAAGATGTCAATCCGGCTGCAGAAGAAATCATCATTCGTCCGTTTTAACACCGATTCTCGCACCTCTTCATCATCACAGATTTAATCGGATATCCTTTTTGTTATGTGAATACTCCCAAAAACTTCAAATTTTTTTTTAAATATGCGACTCAAACTGACTATTTTTGTCGAAAAAAAACAAACAGTATGACGAAAGGTGTATAATTCAATATATTGTTTCACTGCTGGAGGATCGTCATGGAAGACGGAATATTGACTGCATCGGCTCGTATGCTTTTTTCTGTAAGAAAGCATGACGACGAATATATTGTTGAGAACATCTGCGGGACACTGGCCCGTAAACCGCCGCTTATGGATCTGAAAGAGGCTTTTCCGACTAAAGCCACCGAAGACATCCTCCAGAAATGCCGGGTTGCCATATCCGGCCATCAAGACAACGATAGCTTTTTGGCTGATCTTGGTTATCATGAACCCTATTTGGTGTCTTTGATCCATCATGATCAAAGTACGTCCTTTTTCTCAGCTGAACCTATTACGAATACCGTTTCTAATTATGATTACATCAAAAAACCCTTTGAGCAAACGGATTGTTTTCATGAGCTGTGCAATTCTTCACATGACGGCTTGTTCGCATGGCAGGTTCTTAAGTCCGATGAGTTTTTTCTTGTCTATGCCAATCCTGCTTTTTGTGCCCAAGCCCATTTCTCAAACACGAATTTGGGCCAGACATATAAAGAGCTGTTTTCGCGAAGAGAATCTCCCATTTTGCGCAGCCAGCTTAATAAGTGTGTGAATTCCGGAGAGCCCGTCAAATGCAATAATGAATATGCCGGTAAAACATTCTCTGTTTCACTTTTTCCTATTCTTAAAAACGGCCATATTGTGCGCATCGTTGGAAGCAGCATAGATATCACAGAGCAGACCACAAATGCATATCAGCTCGAATGCACCAACAAACATCTTATGCGTAGTGACCGGGCTTTAAGAGAGCAGGTTAAGTTCGAAGAGCTTATTGCCCGCATTTCGCGCGAATATATGGATGCCGGCTATTCGGGGTTCTGTTCATGTACAGACCAGTTGATTGCAGGTATAGGAACAGCGCTGGAAGTTGATTGGGCTTGCGTATGGAAAAACGATGATATCTTTTATGGAACAAACAGCCAGTGGTGTGCGCACGATGTCGCAATAGATATGGATCTGCTTCATACCGCACTAAACTCAGGGTTTGGTTCTTGGATAAGTCATTTTCGCTCCGGCAAAATCTCCGTCATTAATGATTTGGAATCGGAAAATCCACGTCTTTACTCCTCGCTATTGAATGTCGTGAAAAAGGAAGGCGTTCAGTCCATCTTGATCGTACCGATACTGCGTGGGGGCGATCTCTGGGGTGTCATAAGCGTTTCTCAGCTTAATACGAAGCGGATGTGGACCACAATAGACATTAGCCGGCTCAAAACCGCCGCTGAGACAATTATGAGTGCGTATCTTCGTCTAAAGATGGAAAATCAGCTCAACGAATCCAACAGAGTTTTGGTGGAATATGATGAAAGCCTTCAGGATATGCTTGCCGTACAGGAATCTCTTTCAAATGTATCAAGGCAATACTTAAGCGTTGACTTCAATCAATTCCTTCCCTGCACAAAGGATATGTTAAAAGTATTGGGCGAGCTTACTGATGTAGACCATACTTTAATTCATGTTTTTGGAGACGATGCCTTTACCACTTTATCGTGGTGTAAGAGAGGTCTGCCATGTATCGATCTGCAAACAAATAACATGCAGTCGGTATCAGACTGGACGGATATTTTGCAAGGGAATGAGCATTATGCCGTAAGCAACGTAGCGGAAGAGCACAGCTGCCTGCCGTCGTTTCTTATGGACGAGATGCTAAACCTTGGCATAAAATCCTTCATGGTTATTCCGATACAGAGCAGCGGCACATTGTGGGGTGTTTTGGTGCTTCGTAAGGTTTTGGGTTGCCATAATTGGAGCAACACGTATGTTCAAACGGCCAAACAGTTTGCAGAAGTGTTTCTTAGTGCCTATTTAAGAGTATGCAGAGAACAGCGGCTTTTGGATGTGAATCAAACACATTCGGCAGTTGTTCGCGAAGCCGCCATACACACCGAAATTTTTCGAAAAATCGCAAGAAGCGCTCAATCGTTTTTTGATGCGACATCTGAAAACCTAAAGGATGTATTCAACAACGTGTGTAAAGAGATTGCAGAACCGCTGCAGATTCAATCTGTTAGCCTCACCCGCTACAGCGAGGACTTCACAAAAACCTGTGTTGTTTTCAATTGGGCTTGTGGCCGTGTATCAAAACGTGCGGGCAGCCTACTAAATCATCATGACAACACAGTTTTGAGCGTTCCTGTTTTATATCTAGATGCCGTCTGGGGGTGTTTGCTTATCAACTTTGCTTCGGAAAAGCCAAGTGATGCTTATATGGACACGCTGGAACTGATGGCGCAATATTGTGTCCGGACATATATGCGAATATATCCGAATAAAGCAAATCGGCTCTCGAAGAGCCCGGAAAAGCCCATCCGCAAAGCGTTATCACTTGCTACGCAGCCCGCTGCCATTTAAAAGCATGCAGCCTCGTTGCGGATAGCCGTTTGGCCATGTTATAATCGAACAGCAAGGAGGGGCTGGTCCATGAATAATCCAAGCTGGGTATTGATAACCGGAGCTTCCACCGGTATTGGCAAAATGCTGGCCTTGCGTTTCGCCCGGCAGGGTCACCACCTCGTTCTTGTGGCCCGCAGTGCCGACAAACTCTCTCCCCTATCTGAATACATCTCAAAGCAATACCATGTCCGCGCTATTGCCATACCCAAGGATTTAACAGATTCCGGCGCACCGGAAGAAATATTTGACCTGCTTTTGGAACAGAACATCCGGCTTGATGTTTTGATAAATAACGCAGGTGCGGGCCAATGCGGCCTTTTTGAAAATATCGATCAGCAAAAGAATGATCAGATGATTGATCTGAATATCCGCGCTCTCACCGCGCTTACCAATCATGCTGTTCATCATATGCGCCGCTACGGCGGCGGAAAAATACTTAATGTGGCTTCAACCGGCTCCTATCAGCCAGGCCCCTACATTGCCGTTTACTATGCGAGCAAAGCATACGTGTTGTCATTCACACAGGCGCTGCGGCACGAGCTCAAAGGCAGCGGCATCACCGTGAGCGCGCTATGCCCCGGTTCCACAGCCACAGAATTTTCGCAGCGCGCGGGAAAAGCAGATATCAAAGGCGCCATGCCGCCTCAAAAAGTAGCAAACTTGGCTTACAAAGGCCTTTATAAAGGCAAAGCTGTGATTATACCGGGATTAATGAATAAAATATTCATTGCCTTATCCAAACTGCTTCCCGGAAGTCTTAGCGCATCTATCGTGGCTCGCGTTCAGCGCAAACTGATCGAGACCTTCTAGATTCATCCTTCTGGTTTAGTATCTGTTATAATATGGCATACTCTAATTGATTGTTTTTCTGATATAATACGGACAGACAACAATCACGCATATCGAAGCGCCTAAAAGTAACCAATTTGTAACACTTCCGTAATATTTTCTTGCAATGCCTCGCGTTTCGATATAAAATAGAAAAAAACGAGAGGTTCATATGTATAGACGAAGACGAGCCAGACGGTTCTCAAAACTGAAAGGAACGTTAAACCACATTTGCGATACTTTTCTGCGCCTAAGCAAGCGAACGCGGATCATCATTCTGGGCGGTGCCGCCGCTTTGCTGGTGGCGGTCGTGGTCGTCATTGCGGTTCCTCATGATGCCAGCACGCTTTCACAGCAAGATGACAGCTATTCGCTGGCTGCCGCGGACAGCATTGCTGCCTTACCGAGCGAAACCGTGGCACCCACCCCCACACCGACCCCTGTTCCCACCCCCACGCCCGACCCCACCTTGCAGCGCGGCGATGAGAACGAGAGGGTGCAGGAGCTTCAGCAACGCCTCATGGAGCTTGGATACCTCGACATCGATGAAACCACACTTCTTTATGGCCCCGCCACGGAATACGCCGTGCAGCTGTTCCAGCGCCAGAACCAGCTCCAGCAGGACGGCATTGCCGGTCTGCAGACGCTTGATTTGATTCATTCCGATCAGGCGCAAAAATATATGCTTTTGGAAGGCACCCAAGGTGAAGACGTGGACAGCCTGCAAAGGCAGCTGGTGGAGCTGGGATACTTAAGCAAGGCCACCGGCTACTACGGCACAGAAACAGTGGGCGCGGTTGAAGACTTTCAATCGCGCAACGATCTGGATGTGGACGGTAAAACCGGACAATATACACTGGACAAGATCTATTCCCCTGACGCAAAGCCCAGCAAAACTAAGGTTCAGGCCGAAAAACGGCGCGCAAATGTGAATGAAATGCTCGAGGTTGCGGCTGATCAGATCGGCGACCCCTATAGGCTTGGACGCGAAGGCTCGGATTCATTCGACTGCTCAGGTCTTGTCTATTACTGCCTCAAGCAAGCCGGGTCCTCACGCGGCCGTTATAATGCAGCCGGTTATTCTCAGGTGTCTGATTGGACAAAGATCACCTCAATGGGCGATCTTGAAAAAGGCGATTTGATATTCTTCTGGAACTCGGCCAAAACAAAGGTCGGTCATGTAGGCATCTATATCGGCGGCGGCAGAATGATCGATGCATCTTCCGCAAACGGAAAAGTCGTGAAGCGTTCCTGTACCACCGCTTACTGGAAGAAGATGTTCGTCTGCGGGAGACGCCCCTGGTAAATCAGAAAAATATAAGCCGTCTCGAACTTAGAAAGCTCGCCGAATGAATCGGCGGTTCCCTTAGTATCGCGGGCGGCTTTTGTATATTTTCTCATTAACCGCTTTGCTGCTATTGCGCTTTGCAATAGTCCACTAGGCCGTCAATTGTCGATTTGTCCGTAAAATCTACCGTTTGTCCATAGGTTTGCAGCATCAGTTTCACTTCCTCATCGCGGTCTTTCTCTTCAATCTTTCTGATTTTTTTAACAAGCAGAGACATCATCGCCTTATGTTTGATATTAATATGCTTATAGTCCATCGCGCCTCTCAGATGAAAGATTTTTATCGACTCTCTCATTTCGGGCGGAAAATTCATTTCTATAATTTTAGTATAGTCCGTAAGCTGCGGCTTAGCAAGCCCCACAGTAAACACAACTATACGCTTTTCTTTCAAAAGCTCATAGTTTTTCACGAGAAAATCTGAACCGATGATACCGCTGGCATAAAGTCCGCCGCCGTACACAATGGTTTGATATTGACCAAGGTCTTGTTCACTTACCTTCGCCACATCAAAAAGGTCGGCATCCAGCGCCTCAGAAATCCACTGCGCGTATTGCTTTGTGGAACCGTATTTTGATTTGTATATAACCACAGCTTTGCCCATATTGATACCTCCTAGCTTAGAATCCGCATTCATATTACCAAGAAAAATACTGCTTTTACAAGCTTAAAACAGCAGAAATACAGCTGCATAGCAAAGTGCATACTGTATGAAATTCGCCCAGATATGGGCTACAACCGGCGCGAGCAGACTTCTCGTTTTTTCAAAAACTGAAGACCATAAAACACCCAGTATGAATGTATACGTCAATTGCAGCGGGTCAATATACACAATAGTCAATTTCGGTACGAACTCATAACCGATATGCGCCGTCATAAAAATGAATCCTGACAGAAGTGAGACATATGATATCGTCCGTTTGCCGATTCGAATACCACCGTCCCATTGCTTTGCAAGCACGAGCACAACAAAGCTTCTGAACAGCGACTCTTCCCCCAGCCCGGCAAGCATTGATCCGCCGACAAGGTTCTTAACGCCATACGGTATATCCGGCGGACAAAACCCTTTGAGGTATCCCTCAAAGGCCGGAACGAAGATGAGCGAAAGTGTGTAAAACACCAAGACAATGCCCGTCCAAACCAGCATGAAGCGTTTCAATGTCGTTATGCTTTGCTTATGATTAACCAAGCTAAAGCCCGCTTCACTCAGCCGCTTGGATACAAAAAGCTTTATCGCAATCACGGCCATTAGTGTTTGCAGCACATAAGTTACTAACATGAACATAAGCTGCCTATAAGCGTCATTTTGAATTAATGAATAATCAAATAAACCCGAAATGCTTCTTGACAGGTAAGGCAGACCATGCGCCATTATAAAAACGAATATAAGCATAGCCAGCCTTTTGATCCAACGCTTCATATACGAATGCATCCTTTTATCGGTAAGTGTATATATACACGGTAATCATACAACAACGCGCGCTGAGCAACAAGCAGCCTTTTTGCCCCTGTTCATTGACAAGCATGATGCTGACTAAGTACAATATATAAAATGCGGTTCATTCGCAAACATATGAATGACAAAATGGTCAATAATTACGGTGAGGATTTTTTAAGCCGATCATCCTGCAGCCATCAATATATGATTGAAAGAAGGAGAACCACTGTGTATATTCTCAATATCAACGGCAAAGACAGCATTTCCAACGAGGACAAACCATTAATGTCTTTTTTACGAGACGATCTTCATATTACCTCCGTTAAGGACGGATGCAGCGAAGGCACTTGCGGAACGTGTACGGTGCTTGTGGATGGCCGGGCTGTAAAATCCTGCGTTCAAAAGGTGTCAAAATTTCAAGGAAAAAAGATACTGACAGTGGAAGGCTTGAGTGACCGGGAAAAGGAAGTCTACGAATATTGCTTTGGGCAAGCCGGCGCCGTTCAGTGCGGCTTTTGCATACCCGGTATGGTGATTTGCGCAAAGGCGCTGCTTGACGTAAACGTCAGTCCCTCTCATGAGGATGTCAAAAAAGCGATTAGGGGCAACATCTGCCGTTGTACAGGCTACAAAAAGATAGAAGAAGCGATACTTCTATCCGCAGAATATTTCAAAGAGAATCTCCCGCTACCCGAGCTGCCTAAAAAGCTGAGTCTTTCGCAGCATTTCCATCGCTCGGACGCAGCGGAAAAAGTAAACGGCACAGGTGTTTTTGTGGATGACATGGTATTGCCAGGCATGATATACGCCAAAGCGGTGCGTTCCAAATACCCAAGAGCCATTGTCAACAAAATTGATATCAGCCAAGCGCTGGCGCACCCTGATTGCGTGAAGGTGCTGCTGGCCAAGGATGTGCCTTTTAACCGCGTTGGGCATATCAAGAAAGACTGGGATGTGATGATCGCCGAAGGCAGAACGACCCGGTATATCGGTGACGCGCTCGCTTTGGTGGCGACGTCTAAAAAGGACAAGCTGGACGAGGTATGCGCCTTGGTAAACGTGGATTATACGGTGCTGGAGCCGGTGACAAGCCCGACGGACGCGCTGAAGGCAGATGCGCCGCTGTTACATGAGGACGGAAACATCATGAGCCGTGCCATGCTCCAACGGGGCAACGCCGACGAGGCAATAAAGAATTCGAAATATGTGGTGACCCGCAAATACAAAACGCCGTTTCAGGAGCATGCCTTTATGGAGCCCGAATGTGCGATTGCCATGCCGGAAGGTGAAGACGGCGTTCTCGTCTACTCCGGCGCGCAGTCAGTTTATGACGAGCAACATGAAATATCATTGATGCTTCAGATACCCGCTGAAAAGGTGCATTGTCAGACGAAGCTGGTGGGCGGCGGTTTTGGCGGCAAGGAAGACATGAGCGTGCAGCACCATGCGGCACTGATGGCTTGGCACACGAAAAAACCGGTTAAGGTGAAGTTTTCGAGGCAGGAAAGCCTTAATTACCATGTGAAGCGGCATCCGATGGAGATGGAGTTTACAACAGCATGCGATGAAAACGGCTATCTCACAGGCATGAAGGGCGTTATCATTGCGGATACGGGCGCGTATGCGTCCCTCGGCGGCCCCGTGCTGCACCGCGCCTGCACCCACGCGGCTGGTCCTTACAACTATCAGAACATCGATATTTTCGGCATGTCAGTATACACCAACAACACGGTTTCGGGTGCTTTCAGAGGCTTTGGCGTCACGCAAAGCTGCTTTGCCACCGAAAACAACATCAACCTGCTGGCAGAAATGGTGGGCATTTCACCCTGGGAGATAAGATATAAAAACGCCATCCGCCCCGGACAGGTGCTGCCCAACGGGCAAGTGGCGGACGAAAGCGTGGCCATGGCGGAGTGTCTCGAGGCACTTAAAGACGTTTACGAATCCAGCCCGTATGCGGGTATCGCAATCGGTTTCAAAAACAGCGGCACCGGCATGGGCAAGAAGGATATTGGGCGTTGCATACTGTCCATCGAGCAGGGCCGCGTGCATGTGCGCACATCGGCTGCCTGCATGGGACAGGGCATCGCCACGATGTGCCAGACAGTCCTGTGCGAAACGACCGGTCTTGATCCCGCATGCGTGGTACACGAACCCGCAGATACTGTCCGCACGCCAGATTCAGGAACCAGCACCGCTTCCCGGCAAACAGTCATGACAGGCGAAGCTGTCAGACAGGCGGCTGAGAAGCTTAAAGCAGAGCTGGACAAAGGCCGGACACTCGAAGAACTGGAAGGCAAGGAATTCTACGGTGAATTCTCGGCCAAAACGGACCCGCTCGGCGCGATTAAGGACAATCCCATCAGCCACATCAGCTATAGTTATGGCGCGCAGGTGGTAATTCTGGACGAGAATGGCAAGCTGGCGCGGGTGGTGGCTGCTTATGACGTGGGTACGCCCGTGAATATACAGGCCGTAGAGGGTCAGATCGAAGGCGGTGTCGTGATGGGGCTCGGGTATGCGCTCACCGAAGAGTTCAAGGTGGAGGGCGGCTATCCCAAAACAAAGTTCGGCACGCTGGGGCTGA
Organism: Bacillota bacterium; assembly: GCA_023399095.1. Taxonomy (GTDB): domain Bacteria; phylum Bacillota; class Clostridia; order Christensenellales; family SZUA-584; genus SZUA-584. The sequence continues at coordinate 4,270 of JAEWQS010000175.1, read as the reverse complement.
TGCGGTCTACAGACGTGCCCGCTCTGGATGTGATACTCGTTGAAGGCAAGGGCAAAATTCCGCAGACGTATGGCGCGAAGGGCTGCGGCGAGCTATGCTTGATACCCACGGCACCTGCCTGTTCGCTCGCCTATTACCGATACGACGGCAAATTCAGAACGCAGCTGCCGCTGCGTGATACATATTATCAAAAAGGCAAGTGATCTGTTGTATTTAATTAATCGGCATTAAAACAGAGTACAAAAAGCCCGTCGTGACGGGCTTTTATACGTTAATAGTTTATTTTCGCGGAATAAAATCTCAGTATAAAAATCAATAAATTTTTCGAGAAGCCAAACCTAATTTCAGCTTCTTTTTATACTTATTATTGAACATGAGGCACTAATAATAATAATTCAGACTTTACTTCCCAAGAATAGCTTTAAATATTATTAGGTTTTTAGCAAAACATAAGCTGAGGAGGTGAATGAAGATGAAAAGAGTTTTAATTTTACTTATCTTATGTGTGGCTATGGTTGTTTCACTTATTGGCTGTATGCAAGGTAACAGAGAAAATGACACTGTACCCGGTACAACAGTGACCCCAACGATAACACAAGGTGGTGGCGGACAAGGTGCCGGCGGAGCACAAGGGAATCCTGGAGGCTTGGGAGGTTCCTAAGATAGCACTTTTTTGTGGTGCGGCTTAAAGCCGCACCCAATATCTTTTGGAGGATGAATTTTGGTAATCGGTCAATTTAATGATTCTTTTCCGCCCACAATAGATGGTGTTGCAAACGCAGTGATCAACTACTGTAAAATTCTGAATGAGAATTTTGCTAAGTGCTACATGGTGACTCTAAGATACCCTGATGCCCAGTATAACTATCCCTTTGATATTCTGACTTTTAAATCTTATTCTGTGCCTTTTCGAAATGAATATCGATTTGGATTTGGCAGACTTGACAGAAAGTTTTGGAATAAAATATCAGATATCCCTTTTGATATTGTTCATGCCCATTCGCCGTTTTCTACCGGCTCTATCGCAAGAAGAATTGCGCAAATGAGGAATATCCCGCTCGTTGCAACTCTCCATACAAAGTTCAAAGATGATTTTAAATGTGTGTTAAGATCAGAAAAACTGGTTAGCAGTGTGATTAAGAATATCGTTAATTACTTTGAAATTGCTGACGATGTATGGACAGTCAACGAAGCCTCTATAGAAACACTTAGAGAATATGGATATAAAGGAGACGTTTTTGTTGTCAATAATGGTTCCGATATTCCCGTCGCAAAGCGGGAAAAAGATGTTCAGAAGAGCATTGTTGAAAAACTAGGATTGTTGCCTGATGCTCCGATTTTTACTTATGTGGGACAACATACAAAACAGAAAAATGTTCTGCTCATTATTCAAGCGCTAGATATCCTTCACCGGGAAGGATTCCTTTTCAATATGCTTTTTATTGGTGATGGACCTTCACGTCAGGAATTTCAGAATATGTGTGTCAGATTGGGATTGAGTCAAAATGTCCGGTTTACCGGAAGAATAAGTGACCGCGATCTTCTCAAGAGAATATACTTGTCCTCACAGGCTGTTCTTTTTCCGTCACTTTATGATTCATCATCTCTGGTGATAAAGGAAGCGGCCTCATGCTCGTGTCCCACTGTTGTTGTAGAAGGAGGAACGACCGCTCAAGGTGTTATCGATTGTGAGAATGGCTTTGTAGCCAAAAATCAACCGTACGAATATGCCCTTAAGGTTAAACAAATCATCACGACAGAAGGACTGGCCTCAAAGGCGGGGTGCGGTGCTCTGAATACCCTGTATAAATCATGGGATGATATCGTAAATAAGGTTTATGACCGTTATGATTATCTCTTAAACAGACACGCGGGCATATTGGTCTGATCAACGAAAGCGAGAAATAACATGGTAAAAATACAAATGCAAACAGGATGGAACTTTGATAACAGTTATACGCATCTGCCAGGATTATTTTTTTCCAGACAAAATCCCATCCCTGTACGTTCGCCAAAGTTAATTGTTCTTAATCATCCCTTGGCCATATTCTTAGGGCTTGATCCCGATGCATTGAAAAGTGAACATGGAGTCTCCATGCTTTCAGGTAACAGCATTCATGAAGCTTCAGTACCCATTGCTCAAGCTTATGCAGGGCATCAATTTGGATATTTTACAATGCTGGGTGATGGACGAGCGATATTGCTTGGCGAACAAATCTCTGCTTCAGGGATTCGTTGTGATATTCAGCTTAAGGGTGCAGGTAGAACGCCCTATTCCCGCGGAGGCGATGGTCGTGCGGCTCTTGGGCCGATGCTTCGAGAGTATATTATTAGCGAAGCCATGCATGCCCTTGGCATACCCACCACGCGCAGTTTGGCTGTTTTGACGACTGGCGAGACGGTATACAGAGACACGCCGCAACTCGGCGCAATTCTGGTACGCGTCGCTGCCAGCCATTTGCGAGTGGGTACATTTCAATATGCTGCAAAGTGGGGCAGCATTGATGATCTTCGTTTGTTGGCAGACTACACGCTTAGTCGTCATTTTCCCCATGTAGAACTTAACGATGATCGCTATATTTCACTGCTTAAAGAAGTGATAAAAAGTCAGTCATATCTGATATCCAGATGGCAGCTGGCGGGGTTTATTCATGGGGTCATGAATACCGACAATATGGCGCTTAGCGGCGAGACGATCGATTATGGGCCATGCGCATTTATGAACGAATATGACCCGTCAACTGTATTTAGTTCTATCGACAGGGAAGGCCGTTATGCCTATGGAAATCAGCCCCCGATTGTGGAATGGAACCTTGCGCGATTCGCAGAAACACTCTTACCTTTGCTTAATGATAACAAGGATAAAGCTGTGAGCATCGCTCGGGAAGCGATATCAGAATATTATGAACAATATAATCGTCACTGGCTTAACGGAATGCGGGCAAAACTGGGGATATTCAACGAAGAAGCCAAGGATGCTGCTCTTATCGAGAGTCTGCTTGAAATGATGCAAAAATACCATGCGGATTATACAAACACGTTCCTCGCACTTACCTTTGACAGAACTGAAGATACGCCGTTGTTTGATAGCGGAGAATTTAAAGAGTGGGTGGCGCTTTGGCAGGAAAGGCTAAAGAGACAGGTTGAATCAAAGGCATCTTCTCATGAGTTAATGCGCAAGTCTAATCCTGCATTGATCCCCAGAAATCACCGTGTGGAAGAAGCGCTCGAAGCCGCAGAAAAAGATGGTGACTATAGTCATATGTATCGTTTCTTAAATGCTCTTTCAAATCCCTATGCACACTCTTTCGAACAAGCCGAGTATGCTTCGCCGCCGGGCCCTTCAGCTTGTGCCTATAGAACTTTTTGTGGTACGTAATAGATAAAGGTAATGGTCTTTTTTTAACAGTATCGAACGTCTTGATATCGAGAGAGAATGACGAAGCCGTCAAAACAGGGTAAAGCATTGATTCTGTCGTTTTCTCCATATTAAGCTATATGGGAAGCGCGCGGCGGTATTGTGCGACTGTGAACACCTTTGAGCTTTGCCTTCAGCCCAATAAAAAATATCGCAAACCACCGTAAGATGATTCGCGATATTGGCGGCAGGCCCTGCCTGCTGGTCGGGGTGACAGGATTTGAACCTGCGACCTTTTACTCCCGAAGCAAACGCGCTACCAAACTGCGCTACACCCCGACGAATGGAGCCAATGAGCGGGATCGAACCGCTGACCTGCTCATTACGAATGAGCCGCTCTGCCTGACTGAGCTACATTGGCAAGCTTGTGTCGTTATCTGCCGACAGTATGTGATTATACCACAAGTACTTCGGCGTGCCAATATATTTTTTTTAAATATTGACGGCAATAAAAAGCAATCCGTTTTAATATAAAACCGTTTTTAAATGCGGTACTCTGCTAATATAAATAAGGCCCTCCGCAGTGCAGAGGGCCTTATTTTTTGGTTCTATACTATACATTGGGGTAAGGAAAAAAAGAAGAGGCATAAATCTTCAAAACCTTGTAGACTAAAGTTACACCACATAACAAGTCGCAAGGAGAGAAATATGCCTCAAGTGGATTATAGCGCGAAACTGCTGGATATGGAAGATATACAGCTTCAAGATGTTGTGAATGAACCATCGTATATCGAACTTAGATTTAGAATGCGGCCAAGAGATCACGAATGTCCAGATTGCCGTACACTGACACGTATCGTTCATGATTATCGACTTCAATCTGTTAAAGACATCCCCTTTCAAGGCAAGCCA
>JAEWQS010000133.1 GCA_023399095.1 Bacillota bacterium | reverse complement strand
ATATGAACTTGGCTGTGAACCCCGGCGACGTGGTGGCCATTGTGGGCCCGACGGGCGCTGGAAAAACAACACTTGTCAATCTGCTCATGCGCTTTTATGAAGTGGATGAGGGACAAATCAGCGTGGACGGCATGGATATCAGTGAAATGCCGCGTGAAACGTTAAGACAGCGCTTCGGCATGGTGCTGCAGGACACATGGCTGTTCGGCGGCACGATCCGTGACAACATCGCTTACGGGCGTGAAGGCGCGACGGAAGAGGAAATATTAAAGGCCGCGAAGATGGCGCATGCGGATCATTTTGTTCGCACTTTGCCGGACGGCTACGATACAGTATTGAACGAAGAAGCGTCCAATATCAGCTCAGGCCAAAAGCAGCTGTTAACCATCGCGCGCGCATTGTTGGCCGACCCTGCCGTACTAATACTCGATGAAGCGACCAGCAACGTGGATACGCGCACCGAGGCTTATATTCAAAACGCCATGATCGCGCTGATGAAGGGACGTACAAATTTCGTGATCGCGCATCGTTTGTCAACGATACGCAATGCGTCTACGATACTCGTGATGAACGAGGGCAAGATCATCGAACAGGGTACGCACCAGCAGCTGATGGATAAGAACGGCTTTTATGCCGACTTATACAACAGCCAGTTTACAGGCGCAACCGCTTAAGACAGTACGAAACTTTAAAAGCCGCATTCGGACAAACGCTGGATGCGGCTTAGCTTTTGCTAAAGCCACATTATGCCTGTGTTTGCATGAGGCGTTCCAAATGATTCAGATTTGATGAACATTTCTCATGACTTGGTTGACGGAGGTGAGACAAGCTTGCTATCATTATGAGATGTAAACAATATGTGAAAACGCCGTTTTGTTTATATTTTAGACGCATTCTTTTAGTATGATATGATGAGGTAAGAAATGAAGCTTTTCCAGTATGAAACCCACTGCCATACAGCCGAGACAAGCCCATGCGGTATACTCACGGCGGCGGAGGTGGTGGACGGTATAAAGGCCGCCGGATACGCAGGTACGTTTATCACGGATCACTTCTATTCTCGCTTCTTTGAGAAGCCGGGTATGGAGAATCTATCGTGGCGTGAAAAGGTGGGCCGGTACTTAACGGGTTATCGCGCGGCGAAGCGGCGCGGCAGCCAGGTGGGGCTCAAGGTTTTCTTGGGGCTGGAGGTGCAGCCGGAAGGCTCGCCGTATGAGTTTTTGGTGTACGGGCCTGATGAATCGTTTTTGATGGACGCGGGCCCGTTCTACAAGCAGCCCATCGAGAATATCTGCCAACTGATGCACGAAAACGGGTTTCTCGTGTTTCAGGCTCATCCTTTCCGCTTTGGGTTATCGCCTGAGAATCCTGAGTTCTATGACGGCATAGAAATCGTCAACGCACAGATCAGGAACAAAAGCCGCAACAAACTGTCGCTGCAGTTCGCTTATGAGCACGACGTGATGGTGATTGCGGGGGGAGATGTACACATGAGCGAGGATATCGGGCGAAGCGGCATCATGCTGCCGAGCGGTATCGACGATGTGCGCTCATTTATAAGCTATTACGAGGAGGTCAGAACGCCGGAACTGATTGTCACTTTCGGCACCTGACGAGACAAATTAAGGTGGTGTTTTTACGTTATGTTTAACAGAATGTTTATCGGCCGCAACGGTCCTGATCAGCTGTCTTTTGCGATTATCATTCTATCGCTTCTGTTAAGCTTTGTGCCCTGGCCATATATGTTTATCATTACGCTTATAATCACAGGGCTTGCGATAATGCGTATGTTTTCACGCAACATTGCTCAGCGGCAAAAAGAGAATTTATTCTTCATGAATCTGGTTAATAAAATTAAATCGTGGTATTATAGGAGTAAAGCAAGGGGCCAGCAGCGAAAGCTGTACAAGATTTTTAAATGCCCCAAGTGCTCGCAGAAATTAAGGGTGCCAAGAGGAAAAGGCAAGGTATCTATTAAGTGTTCCAAATGCGGGCAAAAGATGATCAGAAACACTTAATTTATTATAAAATGAGGTAAAAAATATGATACAGATTACAAAAGATATGACCATTGGGCAGCTGCTCTCGATTGATCCCGGATGCGCCAAGGTGCTGATGGAAGCCGGCATGCATTGCATCGGTTGTCCGGCATCTGCGGGAGAAAGCCTTGAAGAAGCCGGTGCCGTTCACGGTATCGATGCTGATGAGTTGGTATCAAACCTGAATGCTTATTTTCAAAATAAATAAAGTGAGGTAGATGCGTATGAAAAAGTATGAATGCACAGTCTGCGGTTATGTTTATGATCCCGAAGTCGGTGATCCGGATAACGGGGTTGCTCCCGGCACAGCCTGGGAAGATGTTCCCGGCGAATGGGTTTGCCCGCTTTGCGGCGCGTCCAAGGATATGTTTGAAGAAGCTTAACACAGGGAGAATGGTATGCTGCCTGTAGAGATAACCAAGGGTGTGTACTGGGTGGGTGTCCAGAATCCTCTCTTACGCGTGTTTGATGTGATTATGCGCACGCAGTGGGGCACATCTTATAACAGTTACCTTGTTAAAGGGAATGAAAAAATTGCCGTTGTCGATACGGTAAAAGACGGTTTTTCAGACGAGCATATCGAAAAGATATCAGGTGCGTGTGATGTATCGTCTATCGATTATATCATCTGCAACCACACCGAGCCCGACCATTCCGGCGGGCTCTTAAAACTGCTCAAAAACGCCCCTAATGCGGTGGTGGTATGCTCTAAACCCGCCAGTGTTTTTTTGCGCAACATTCTCAACGAAAAGTTTGAGTGCAAGATTGTGGAGGACGGGGATACGATCGAATTGGGCGGCAAAACGCTCAAGTTCATTTCCGTACCGTTTCTGCACTGGCCGGATTCGATGTTTACGTATATCACTGAAGACGCCGTTCTGCTTTCGGGCGACGTGTTCGGGTTCCATTTTTCGGCGGAGAATGTATTCGACGACTTGACGCCGCTGTCCGAGCAGATGGCGGCATCACAAAAGTATTATTTCGACGTGATCATGGGGCCGTTCAAATCGCATGTGCTGGACGCGGTGAAAAAAACGCGTGCGCTGCATATCGATGTGATCGGGCCGTCGCACGGGCCGGTGCTTCGCAAAGACCCTTGGGCAGCTGTGGACCGCTATGAGCAATGGGCATCAGATTATCTAAAAGTCAACGATCCCAAAAAAGTTTATATCGGTTATGTGTCCTGCTACGGCTTCACGCATCAGCTCGCGGAGCGTATTGCCAATGTGATATGTGAGGGCGGCTATGATGTGGAAATGGAGGATGTATCTGAAGCGGATACAGCGGCATGTGCCGCAAAGATCCATGCCGCAGACGCTTTTGTTATCGGTTCGCCCACGGTCAACCGCGATGCGTTAAAGCCCGTCTGGGATGTGCTGACCTCCGTGTCGATGCTGATTGTGAAAGGCAAGGTAGCGGCGGCGTTTGGCTCTTTTGGGTGGAGCGGCGAGTCTATCAAGTTTTTAAGTGAGAGGCTGCGCGCGCTCGGTGCCGACGTGGTGGGCACATGCAGCGCGAAGCTGCGGCCAGATGAAAAGGAGCTCGCCGAAGCGGTGAGGCTGGGAGAAGCCATCTGCAGCGCTTTGGCCGATCGAAAAAAATAATCATTCAAATGCGAACCGCTGGATTCCGGCGGTTTTTTTGTTGTAGGAAAAACCACATGAAACCCGTCACTTTATATGCGAAAAACAAACAAACGTGACACAGAACGTAGGGGCTGGTCTCCGTGCCAGCCCGTGAAACATGATGCAACGGGCGGGCCCCTACAGCATAGCGCAAATGCAAAGGCATTCGTAGGGGTTGGTTCATGTAAAGCCCGCATGCCTTGCTTTTCAGTAAACCCCGAAAATATTAATATTTAATTTGACAGATGCATAAAAGGGCGCTATACTGTATATAACGTATATATACAGTATGCTGTGGAAAAGGGGAATGTTTTTGGACATCATTATCAGCAACGCGAGCTCGAAGCCGATTTATGAACAGATCACATCGCAGATCAAGAATCTGATCTTGAATGGAACGCTAAGCGAAGGGGATGCGCTGCCGTCCATGCGGCTGCTCGCAAAGGAACTGCGGATCAGCGTCATTACCACCAAACGTGCCTACGAGGACTTGGAGCGCGATGGGTTTATTGAGACCGTGATGGGTAAGGGCAGCTTCGTGGCGGGCAGAAATATTGAATTCATAAGGGAAGAGCAGCTTCGTATGGCGGAGGGTTATCTGCAAAAGGCGGTGGAAATCGCCAAAAGCAGCGGCATCACGCTTTCGGAGCTGTCGGACATATTGACACTTTTGTTTAAGGAGGAATGAGCATTGGAAAATGTTCTGCAAGTTGAAAAGCTATGTAAGGATTACGGCGGCTTTGCGCTCAAGGATGTGAGCTTCAGCCTGCCCAAGGGCAGCATCATGGGGTTTATCGGTGAAAACGGCGCGGGCAAAACGACAACGATCAAACTGATACTAAACATGATCAGAAAGGACAGCGGCGCGGTGAGTGTGCTGGGTCTGGACAATATCCGTCAGGAACAGCAGATCAAGCAGCAAATCGGTGTGGTGCTGGACGAAAGCCATTTTCATGAGAACCTGCGTTCCGGAGATATCTCCTCTGTGATGCGGCATATATATGATGGCTGGGATGACGATCTGTTCAAATCATATCTGAAGCGTTTTGCTGTGCCGGGTAAAAACACAATTAAGCAGATGTCTAAAGGGATGAAGACCAAGCTGTCGCTGGCGGTGGCGCTTGCCCACAGGCCGCGCGTGCTGCTGCTCGATGAAGCGACAAGCGGACTGGACCCTGTTGTGCGCAGTGAAATCTTAGATATTTTTCTCGACATCATTCAGGACGAAGAACGTTCGATATTCTTGTCCACGCATATTATCAGCGATCTGGAAAAGATCGCAGATTATGTGACGCTGATACAAAACGGTCGTATTGTTTTTTCAGAATCCGCGGACGACTTGAAATACGGCTATGGGATACTCAAATGCGGCCACAGTGACTATTCACGCATCGATGCCGCTGATATCGAGGGGCAGCGTAAGGGTCAGTTTGGTCATGAGCTGCTTGTCAAAAATTTGGATATGATGAAGCGCAAATATTCGGGATGTACGATTGATCCCGCCCACATTGAAGACATCATGTTGTTTTATGTAAGGAGTGATGCATCATGAGAGGACTGATATTGAAGGATCTTTATAATCTGAGGAAGTACGGCAAGACATTGCTTCTGATATCGGCGTTGTATATCATGCTGACATTTATGATGGATGATTCGAGTATGTTTGGGGGCATGATCGTGCTTTTGTTTGCCATTACGTCTGTGACCTCGTTTGCTTATGACAGCCAGTCGGGCTGGGACACATATGTTCTTTCTATTCCGGTATCCAGAAAAGAAGTGGTGCTGAGCAAATATGTGCTGTCGGCGCTGCTTGCGCTGATGGGCGGCGTTTTGTCGCTGCTGATGGGTTGGCTGCACGGTGTTTTCAATCACGTCAGTAACTTTTCAGAAATGCTGCTTATATCGTATTCTTTGTTTGCGGTGGCGTTGGTTCTTTTAAGCATATTGCTGCCGCTTGTCTACAAATTCGGAGTGGAACGCTCGCGCGTGATTATATTGGCGGTTATTGCAATACCCTCTGCCGCGATTATGGTTCTGGTGCAGACGGGACCTATGCCCGAATTAAGCGAACAGACTTTTCATCAGGTGCTTTTACTGTCGCCTGTTGTGATCATTGTCTGCGGCATTGTGTCATTTGTGATTTCCCACGGAATATATCGCAGAAAAGAAGTCTGATAACCCGGATTCAAAGTGAAGATTCGCAGGAGTGATGTATCAACATGAGAGGACTCATATTAAAGGATCTATATAACTTAAGGAAAGACGGAAAAATGGTATTGTTACTTATTACGTTTTTTATAATGATTATATTCATTATGGGGAATACGGATCTGTTTTTGAGCACGATCATGCTTATGCTTTCGGCGACATCCATCACATCCATCGCTTGTGATAACCAATGCAAATGGGATACCTATGTCAACACGCTTCCGGTTTCCAGAAGAGAAGTCGTGATGAGCAAATATACGCTGTCGTTTTTTCTGGCGGTGGCGGGCGGTTTTCTCGCGCTGTTTGTGAGATGGATCAAAGGGCTGCTTAATAATATTAGTGACTTTTCTCAGACACTGATTTTTGCATATTCGCTCTTTGTGGCAGCTGTTATATTAATCAGTATAATGTTGCCGCTGGTGTATAAGCTTGGTGTCGAGCGTTCACGCGTTATCGTTATAGCTGTCACGGGGATACCTGCTTCGGCGGTCTTTATGCTGGCTCATACGGGCGCTCTTGTTGCGCCGGATGAGCAGACAATCAGGCTGGCGCTGTTATTGTCGCCTGTTATGATCATTGTTTGCAGCGCCGTGTCTTTCAAGATTTCCCACGGAATATACCGCAGAAAAGAAGTATGATAACTTGGATTCAAAGCGAAAAATCGCAGGAGTAAAGTAGCAATATAAGAGGACTTATACTTAAGGTGAGCACTGATACCATTTTGTATCGCTGCAATTGCTGTGTTGTCATTTGTGTCCTCCTATATAATTTTAACCCGCACTATGCGGAACGTGATTTGAAAATGAGGAGTAAGCGTGATGAAAAGAAGAAAACTGGGACAAATAATACTCACTGCAGCCATAGTCATGATTGTAGCCTCTGGCATATTAATTTGGCTGGGTCTGGTTGATGGAAAGGCTATGGGTGGATTCTTTGCCATAGAACTGATACTTGTCGGTGTCGGTGTTTTTATGTCAAAGAAGAAATGACCTTATTCAGATAGTAAGCTGGAACATGCATTATACCGAAGAAAAGAAATCTGAATTTCGCATAAAAAGAAGAGCGGCTTTTTCAGCGCTATGAGGGACCGTAGGTTTGTTGGAGCCTTTTCTTTTTTTTCTTCGGTAAATAACCTTGTCTATTGATCGATACGCTTAAAAACCTTTTTAGGATGAAAACTCCGTAGAGACATTGTAATTATCACAGTTAACGCACGAAGGGCTGGTAGCTCTTCCGGTTTTCCATATAAAATATGGGCAATTGGTAGTTGTCTGATTGAAGTACATTTCAAAAGTTCCGTTGTCAGGTGCAAAATCGCAATATCTTGTTGTGGTGATGGTATACGGTGTTCCGGTGTGCGGATGAACAGTATTGTTTTTGCTGAACTGTCCATATCCCCCTGCAACTTGCTCCAAGGCTTCGTCCGGAATTTTTTCGCCAGTCGGTTTTGGAAGTTTCATAAAATCCTCCAGGAAGTTTATTTTATATATAAAGCAAACTTATATAAAATAAACGTCATTCTTTAAAAACAGAAATGATAAGCATGTCAATAATGATAAGGAAGTTAAATGAGGAATAACAAAGAACCCAGCGGTTAATACCGCAAAAAATATAACTGACGGACAGGGATTATGATATTCTATAGTTTCATTGGTGTACCTCCTGAAAATTTATATTTCAAGAAGTTTCGCCGCATTTTTGTTCGTTTTATTGTGTTTTCTCTATTTCATCTATATTTGTGTAAAAAAAGTGGAATATCGTTTATGACACTCCACATTTTGATTCTTAGCTTATCTTAATATCATTGGCTTTTTCGGGTGTGTTAGTCCTGCGAATACGGCAGCAACGCCATCATGCGGGCACGCTTGATCGATATCGCGAGCTCTCTTTGGTGCTTCGCGCATACGCCGGATGTCCGCCTCGGCTGAATCTTGCCGCGCTCTGTTAAAAAGCGCTTGAGTTTCATTGTGTCTTTATAATCAATGCTTTTTGATTTATCCGCACAAAATGCACAAATCTTGCGTCGGGGCTTGCCGCGCCGCATTTTTTTCTGTGACCGATCGTCGTTCATCATGACTCCTCCTTATATTTTGTCAAAAAGGCATCTGTTCATCGTCCAGAGGCTCAAAATCGTCCGGCTCATCACCGAAAAGTCCCGCATCGTCCGGCGGCGGGGGAACATCAGCCATACGGCTGCCGCCCTCGCCCTTGGGCGTTAAGAATTCCACATCATCAGCTACGATTTCGGTTACATAGCGTCTTTCACCGTTGTTAGCGTCGTAGCTTCGTGTCTGTATCCGCCCGGACACACCGACTTTACGTCCCTTGGCCAAAAATCTTCCGCAGTTGTCCGCCAGCCCTCGCCATGTGACGATGGGGATATAGTCAACATCTTTTTTGTCACCAAAACCTCTGTTGACTGCGACGGTGAACGTGCATACAGATATGCCCTGTGGTGTTGTCCGAAGCTCCGGGTCTTTTGTTAAATTTCCGATTATTACGGCTCTGTTCATAATACAAACCTGCCTTTACAGTCTTATCACATTAAATCTTATTACACTGTCGCTGATGTTGTAATTACGTTCAAGCTCTAAAGGCAACTCAGATGGTGCTTCAAAAGTCATGAGCACATAGTAACCTTCTTTGATGTAGTCGATTTCGTATGCGAGCTTTCTTTGCCCCCATTCGTCGACTTTTTCAACTTGTCCGCCGTTTTCCGTGACGAGTGTGGAGAATTTCTCAATCAACGCTTTGCGCGTTTCCTCGTCTAAGTCTGGCTTCAAAATATACATGCTTTCGTACTTATTCATTTTCTACCTCCCTTTTGGACTCTCCGATACAGGTTTCCTGTAGCCGGATGTTGGCCCTGCAGCAAAACGTGCAGAGCAAGAAAGACGCTACATCGAATGATTATATCATCGTTGATTCGCACTGACAACAAAAAAATTGTCTGAATCGCTGTGCATTAAGAAAATTCTAGTGTAGTGATCTTTCAATAGACCAAAAGTATGAAAGCGCAACAGATGCAGATACTATAAGCAGCATAATCAAAAGGGGAATAACATATGTCTAACATGAACTGCTCAGGCTGCAAAAAATCTATGGAAACTCGCTCGATGCAAAACTGCAGGGGCTGCAACGCATACATGTGTCAGGATTGCTATGACCTAAACAGCGGATACTGCAACGAATGCCAGCAGAGCCTTGAGATGTACGAATAGGCTTATTACGGTTGCGATCTTAAGTATGCTTTCATGGCTTTCACGGTCTCGGGTGAAATCACATGCTCCATGCGGCAGGCATCGGCTTCGGCGACTGTGATATCAATCCCCAGTGATTTTACGAGAAAATCTGTGATCACGTGATGAAGCTCGTGGATACGTGAGGCTTTGCTGCGCCCTTTCTCCGTGAACGCGATATCGCCGTAGGGCTCTTGGTTGATATACCCCTCTTTTTTCAAATGGCTCATCGCACGGTTGACGCTGGGCTTGGTGACGCCCAAAAAGCGCGCGATATCCACTGATCGTACCATGCTGTTTTTCGCCTCCAGCTCGAGAATGGCTTCCAGATACATTTCCAAGGATTCACTTACATCCATACCTACACCACCTAATTATGCGATATGATACATTATAACATATTTTACAGGGCAAATAAAGGGCATATGCCAATTATTTCAGCGACAAAAGAAAGAATATCAAGGCCGCAATAAGAAAAGGCACAAAGAAGAGCAGCCGTTTAAATCCCAAGTCGTGTAAGAATGCCTTTTCGTTTTCATCCTGTTCAGGATTACGTATGCGATCGAGCACGGAGCTTAGCTTTGTCTTAATACTCATTATAAGAATAACCTTTCCTTTTCGCTGTAGCATAAGTGTCCCGATGGGAGTTGCGTGGCATTGAGTACATGATCTCTTCGTTCGAAAATCTGCTCAATTGGGCGTATGGCGCTGATGGCGTCATACGTGGTGCAGCAAAGAGCGCCGGAAAGACATGCGATTCGTGCACAGTCCTCCAGAGCAAAGCCGCGTATCATCGCAGAAAGAAAGCCGGCTATTGTGGTATCGCCGCCCCCGAGGGCTGACTTGAAGTTTTCCACGCGGTAGGTCGGCTGAAACAATTCCCTGTTTGTCCAATTTTCTTTGCCGATCTGGGCCATGTGACTCGCTTCGGCAGTTCGCAAATAGATCCCATGCGCGCCGCATTTTATAAGTGCAAGCTTAGACCCCATATTGAGTATCTTAGTGCCTAAGTTTCTGATTTTTTCGAAATCTAAATGTTGTGTGAATTCATCGCCCGAGAGACGGCTTGCTATTCTGTCATATTCGGCACGGTCCAGCATGAAAAGCGCTTCTTCAATACTCGGTAAAAAAAGATCCACGAATGGCAATGCTTTTTCGAGCACCGATAGCCAGTTGACCCGGCCCGATTCACTTGCCGCGTCCGGCAAAGCCATATCCAAAGAAGTCACGGCGCCCCGCTGCTTCGCGAGCGAAAACATGCGTGACAATTCCGAACCGTCGTTCTCATACATCTTTTTCATAAGCGGCGGATATCCGTAGTGGAAGAATGACGCGCTTTCTAATGCGCTATAATCAATATCATCTGCCGTGAATGCATTGTTTCCTGCCGGATCGTGCAGAATGATACGGTCAATACCGGGCGGTGAAAGTACGATGGAATACGATGTCTGAACGCCTGCTTGTGGGCGAATAGCGTTCCCTGTTTGAGTAACCGAAATATCGGAAATGAGCCTGCCAAACGGATCATCGCCTATTTTTGCGATGGGAAGGACATGAATTCCCATTCTCGACATGGCAAAACCCGTATTGGATACCGGCCCTCCGGTAGATACTGTCATGCCGCTCATATTGATAAGCCGTCCGGGACGGAAAAGCGTGCTGACGCTTTGCGGCTGCGTGGAATCAAAAGCAGGACTCAAATCAAGACAGAGGTGCCCTGCCACAACAATTTCATTCTTTTTCATTATACACCAACTTTGATATGACGAAATTTTCATCTGTTTATAGACCAGCCTGTGTGAAAACCAAATTTGCAACCGAGCAGTATAAACTGCACCTTAACCTATAGGTCTATATTCCACAGGCTTCACCAGTTACTCTATTTCAGTATGTCTACCAGCCTTGTTGT
>JAEWQS010000131.1 GCA_023399095.1 Bacillota bacterium | reverse complement strand
CAGAGCTTGCTGCTTGAAATGGTGTCCTTCATCTTGTCCTTGGCTTTGTGCTTTAATTCCTCGTTGAGTACCTTGCCCTGCTCCACGGTAAGTTCGCCTTTTTTGATGAGCTTCTCGACGACCTGCTGCGATTTTTCCACAGTGACGGCCATTGCGCCGAGTCCTGCGAGCAGCACATCTTTTAAATCATCGCTGATACTGTTTGACATGATATTCTCTCCTTTCGCCTGGGCGTTAATCCCTAAGGCTTTCCATTCCTTCTGGTTTCCAATACTATCCTTATATCGGTATTATATCATATATTCAAGAAGAAAAATCGCGGAAGATAATATTCGGCGATCAGAAAGCATATCCATATTCGGCAACGGTGGAACAATCTAAGGCGATATGCACGAGTGGTACAAAAAGCATTTATCGTTTTTCTTATTCCGCATAAACATAGCGCAAATCCACAAGCGGATGTCCCATAATCTCCACCGTGCATTCATCGCCGGAGCACACAAAGCCGTGTTTCTCGTAAAAGCGCCGCGCGCGGTCGTTCTCGCGCAGCACCCAAAGATAGATATGGCCGTAACCCTGCTGTTTCAGCGCATCTATAGAGCCTTTTAGCAGCGCCTCGCCATAACCCATGCCAAAATAATCTGGAAGCAGATATACCGATACGATCTCGCCCCAATCAGGCAGCTTCTCATCGCGCGAGCGCCCGAAGGCCGTACAACCCACGGGTTTTTCCCCGTCGCATATCATCAATGCGCAAATTGAGCTGTCCTCCAGAGATCGGCGGAACATTGGCACCCAGTTATCTTCCTTGAGGTTGTCAAGAAAGGTTTGCGGCACGATGTCCTTGTACGCCGTTTTCCAGCTCAGCGCATAGATTCTGCTTATATCCGCCACATCGTCCGCAGTGGCTTTTCGTACCTGCATAGGTTCCTCCGTCAGAAAAGTGTTAGGCAATTATACCATATATCGCCTGCTCGGGTATACAGCCGCGGTTATCATCCCCCCATTCGCTTCATATGTATGGAATAACGGGGGTGCCTATGAAAACGCACAAATCACTGAGCATGTTTCAGATTGCCTCGGCCTATATCGGCACGGTGGTGGGCGCGGGCTTTGCTTCGGGGCAAGAGGTGCTCCAGTTTTTCAACGCATACGGCCTCTGGGGGCTCTGTGGCATGCTGATATCGTCGCTGCTGTTCTTCTTCATCGGATACTCAATCTTGAAGCTGGGGCGAAACCTAAACGCGCAGTCTCACGTGGATATCGTGCGGCACACCAACGGCGAGCTGCTGGGCACACTCATCGACATCGTGATCACGGTGTTCATGTTTGGCGGGCTTGCCGCGATGCTGGCAGGCGCGGGCGCTATATTTAATGAGCAGTTCGGCATTGCGCCCTTATGGGGCATGGCGGCGATGGCGGCGGTGACGCTGGTCACCGTGGCGACGGGCACGCAGAGCGTGGTGAGCGCGATGAGCGCCATTGTGCCGTTTCTGATACTCTCCGTGCTCTACATCTGCATCGTCAGCCTTATAAGAAACCCCATCACGCAAGCGGAGATCGATACGGCGGCAATGCTGGGCGGCGCGACACCTCACTGGCTGCTGTCCGCTGTCAACTATGCATCATACAACATTGTGGTCTCTATCGGCGTTCTCGCGGCCATGGGCGCGGGTACAACAAGTAAGCGTCAGCTCTTGGGAGGCGCGCTGGGCGGTGCCTTGGGGCTTGGTTTCGGCATGGCGGCGATTTACCTTTGCGTGCTGACCAACATCGGCCACGCTTACGCCATGGAGGTGCCTATGATCGCGGCGGCCAGTGCCATTTCGCCCTTTGTGCGGCTGCTGTTTGCGCTGGTGCTGTTCGGCGCGGTATACACCACGGCTGTGGGCAACCTGTTCGGGCTGGTGCAGCGCATCTCTTACCAACTGCCGCGATGGCTTTTTGCCGCGGCGGCGACGGCGCTCGCGTTTGCGGTGGCGCAGCTGGGGTTCTCCAACATGGTGAAATACCTTTACCCCGCCGTGGGCTACGGCGGCATGCTATTTTTCGGCGGCGTGGTGTATGTCTGGATAAAAAAGCGAAGCTCAATCGGCTGAGCGCCAAAAGCGAGGTGACTTTACTGTGAACAAATATAAAGCTTTCTACGCAGTGGCTTCTCTGTTCGTACTCGTGTTCGCCGCCCGAAGCTATTATCAGGACAACGCCTTAAGCTTTTCTGTCATGGCAAGCTCGACTAGCCAGCAATACGAAACGACGGCCAAGCGCGACTTGCTTGCGCTTAAGATGGCGTATCCCGGTGACATAGACGGCATCGAAAGAGACGCCGAAAATGTGTATGTGGTGATGGCATCGGGCGAGAAAATTATCTATGACGATTTGAAGATCAAGAATTTTGGCGAGAAGTTAGGCAATGCAGACATACAGGACATGATGGAGCTTGCGTATCCGCTCCACAGCATCGACACGCTGATGGATGAGAACTGCGATCCCGGGCGCATGCGTTGCTATCCGTTCCTGCACGCGGTATACGGCGGCTCTCGGAGCGACATTGAAGGCAGCCTTGAAAGCGTGGATTTGGGCGCGGGCAGCTATCCTTTCAACGAAAACAACGGTGCGTCGAATGCTCTTGCGGCAGTGTTTTCCGATCTATCCGGCCTGCTCAAGAGCGAGCCGGAGGTTAACGGCTTCGTGTACCCCTTGAGCGGCACGTACAACTACCGTGTCATCGCGGGGACAGGGCAGCTAAGCCCGCACGCGTTTGCGATCGCCATCGATTTAAAGCGCGACGACTGCGACTACTGGCAGTGGGCGAACAAGGAGCAGGGACAAGGCCGTCTCGACGAATACCCGCCTTCGCTCGTGGCGCTGTTTGAAAGTCACGGCTTTATATGGGGCGGCAAATGGGCGCACTTTGATTTTCTGCACTTTGAATATCGTCCGGAGCTCATAATAAAGGCGCAATACGGGCCATACGAGGGCGATATGCTGACCTGGCACGACGGCTTTCCCGATACGCAGGATACAAGAAGTTATATCGATATCATTAATCAGGCGTGGAACAAAACAGAATAACACCTATTCAAAGTAAAACAGGTCTTCAAACTTTTTATCCAGCGCAATGCAGAGTATCAACGCCAACTTGGCTGTGGGGCTGAACGTGCCGACCTCGATGGAGCTGATCGTATTGCGCGAGACGCCCACCATTGCCGCCAGATCGCTTTGCGACAGCCCCTTCTCCGCTCTTGCGACCTTCAGCCGATTTTTTAAAACAAGCTTATCGTTCATTTCAGTGTGATCAAAACATGATTAGCGACAAATGCAAGTGACGCAATGCTTCCCGCTATGACTGTGACGAGATAGACCTTTTTCTTTGTAAAACGGTATTTGACGTACGCCTCTGCTGCACTGAACACCCAAAAGAGCGCAAGAATCGCATACAATGTGTCAGTCTTGGACATAAACAGGTTGAACAGTACGAGAGCCGAAAATATGATGCCAAAAGCAATAAAACCAATTTTGCGGCCTTGGTTTTCCGCGTTCTCCATACCCTCATCCGCCTTCTCGTTTCTGCTCTTTTCCAAAATCTCTTCCTTTAACATAGAATGCCTCCATATTTCAAAGTATTGTTTTCATTATTCCAAGTAAACTTGGCAATCACAATATAGCACTGCCAAGTTTACTTGTCAAGCACATTTCAGCTATTCAAAATACTTTCTTAAAGAAAGCCTGTCTGAAAATACAAAACGCCTGTCCATGCGGTTGCCTAAAAACCCTATAATCCTGCCGTTAACCAGCGCACAGATGACAGTGCCCCACTTGACGCCCTCAAAGTGAAACCACCCGAAGAACGCAAAGGACAGCGCAATCGCGATCAGACAGCTTACGCAGTCGTAGGCGGTTTTGAAGAGGCTGATGCTCATATGCGTCTTGGCGGACACCCTTTTGACAAACAGCTCATAGACCTCGGGCGCGATATACGTTTTGAATATGAGGGCGACACCGGTCGAACACATGAGCATGCCGATGACAAAGAATATCAGCCGCCACGCCACGGCGTTGGTGGTAATCTGCGAAACCAGCGCCATGCTGCCATCCAGCACGAAGCCGTATATCACTGCCGTCACAAAAGAGAACAGAAACGACACTTTGAACTGCCGCAGCACCAGTACCATGACAACCAAAAGGAGCGCCTGCAAAGTATACTCCGCCATGCCAAACGTCACAAAGCCCCAAACCTGAGACAGCTTCAAAAAAACCAAATAAGCCGGTGCCACCACCATAGAGACGCCGAAATCCGCCTTCACCATGAGCGCGGCACCCAGTGCCAGCGCCACAATGCCGAATACATATGCCAGTTCTGTGTAGAATACTTTTGTTTTCACATGCCCACCCCGTAAAAAAACATCTTCCCCTGTTTGGTACAGAAACAGGAAAAGATGCTGATGATTAATGATTATATACAGATACGGGTTTTATTGCAATCACCATATCTTTTTCATTTTGTTTCAAGCCAGTCGATAAACTCATCCGTGGTGTATGTAAACGCCACATGCGCCACCGTGTCTTTTTCGACGATAAACTCGCTCAGGCCGTATTCTGCGCCCGACCAGTCGTAGGTATATCCCAGGCGCGTCCAAGGGTAAGCGCTATCGAAATACGAATAGATGATGTTTGCGTCAAACCATGATATATATTCCGCGTCCGCGTTGTCGTCAAACCGCGTTTCGGTCACAGGCTGCGCGATATCACATGAGTACGCGGGGCGTTTCACAGCATCTATCGGCACCCACATGCCTGTAAAATGCGTGTATTCCTTTTCCTCCGGCAGGCCAAGCAGCTGTTCGAACCTCAGCTCCCAATCTGTCACACCGGCATTATGGCTGTCATACCATTGTGCAATCTCCTTGTCGGTGAAGCACCAGACCTCTCCGTATGACAGCGCCGCGTCCTCCCCCGGCATATAGCTCTCGGGGTATTTGTGCCAAGTGATCAGCAGCACATCACCCTCGTCGCTGACCGTCGCCATGTCGCTTTGCGGCGTGATGTCCACAACAGGACGGATTTCATCCGCCTCTATGATCATGGCATCCTTCATGGCCTGCGCGTAAAGCTCGGCGGACGACATTGCGGGCTGCGCCGCCCCCGACCAACTGACAGCGCCGATCGTCGCACCGACAGCGATAAGCACCAGCAGCACAGCCAGCGCGGGTGTCATTATCTTTTGTGTGAAGAATTTTCTCATATGTCACCTCTGTATAACCCGAAGTTTGGCGTCAAATGAACATACCCGTAAAAACTGTTAATGAAACAAAAAACCTCCACAAAAAGGTCGTGAAGGGAGGAGGAGTATATGGATAACTGAAGGTTAGGGCATATCTGACTTGCTATCAATTATGCTCATTTTGTTCATGAGTATTGTTCTTTGTGCCGAAGAATAAATTGATAATTCAACTCTTCTAATGGATCGGGGTACTCGTAAAAATCCGCATCGTATTTACTTAACATTTTTTCAATTTCGCCGGTCATAATACCATCGAGCAATTCTTCTCGTTCTTCTGTATTATTTGGTATGCTTTGTCCTAATGCAGCAAATGCTTCTTGACAGATTTCAGCTGTTTTCATTGCACCTATTGCCAACAGAGAAGGAATGACATCATTAGCAAAATTGCCGCTACTATTATATAAGAATTGCGAAAAACCGCCGTTATTCACTTCTGCCTCAAGCAAATTGTTCACATATATTATTTTTTCTTCGTTTGATAGTCTTTCAATATCATCTCCATAATTACATTTTCGACAAAGCCATCCGTTCAATGCAATCAAAAACTGATTTTTATCACTAATTTCCCATATTGAATTTAAATCCATTTCCCATATTTTTTTAAAATCATCAACGGATTTATTAAGCTCTTTTTTGCTTACTTGTCTTTTTAAAAAACCAAACATTAGTACGCCTTTCTTTCCTCCACCAAAAGGTCAAATAGCGGGAAGAGAGTATATGGATATTGGGCTATATTAAAAAATACTGTCTTTTATACTCTGCGGTATACTTCGATTGCATTATCACCCCGGCTTGAGCCAAACCGACCGTATCCAGAGTCTTTGTATAGTTTACCGCAACTGCAACTATCATCTGTACTTGGATTGCCATTCATCATATATCCACACTCAATGCATCGAAAATAAATATCAGCTGACATTTCCCATCCTTTTTTTGCACCTGTTGCATTACAACCATTGCCTAAGTAAATATAGTTAATTCCATTAACTTCAATGCATCTGCTCATAACAATCAATCTCCCCTCATAAATACTCATGTATAAGACTTGCATGTTTCCAAGCTATTTATTGTCATGCACATTATTGCTATAATGGTGTCCAGATTATTATGGTGCCGTATATAGCTAAGATAAGAATAATTTTATATCTTTATCGTATATTAATTTTAATTGTATTCCGAGCAAACCAATTGCAAGACCCACAAAAAATCCGATTTCATTTATAATCATCGTCTTATGATTACCGCCGTAAAGACTTGCCGCAACAAAATATATCAAAATATATATTAATGCAGGATGGTACCACCGATAAGAGAAAGCACTCGGATAACGAAGCCAAAGGATTAATAGGACAGCAAACATTGCAAAAATTCCAACCGACGAACCGTTTCCATCGCTGCAATCGCTGTAATATAAATAAAACAAGATACTCGCTATTATATCCGAAACCAAAAATACTGCCAAGTATCTCCAATGACCGAGCCTGTTTTCAATAAAAGTGCCTACACAAACAAAAGCTACAATGTTTGCTATCAGATGTAACCAACTCCCATGCAGCAATGATGCAGTAAATACCCTGTAAAACTCTCCATTCAGTTTGTGAAAGCCGCTGCCGGATAAAGCGTTGAATAGAACGTTGTTTCCGATGTTTAAATTTACTATAAATATTATCAAAAAAACACAAGACAAAATAAGCGTTACACGAACATTTCCAACAAACTTTTTAATCCTGTCAAACACATCATTTTCCGCCTTTTTATGAAATCTAAATTATTGTTGCTCGTTTCTTCCTTTAATCCAGATATCCCATTTCCTTTGATTATCCCATTTATTTTGATTTGTACTAAGACAAGGATAATTTCGTATCCTTTACGTACATTAACTTTAATTGTATTCCGAGCAAACCAATTACCAAACCCACAAAAAAGCCGATTGCATGTATAATCATCGTCCTATGATTACCGCGGTAAAGATTTGCCGCAACAAAATATATCAAAATATATATTAATGCAGGATGGTACCACCGATAAGAGAAAGCACTCGAATAACGAAGCCAAAGGATTAATAAGACAGCAAGCATTGCAAAAATTCCAACCGACGAACCGTTTCCATCGGTGCAATCGCTGTAATATAGATAAAACAAGATACTCGCTATTATATCCGAAACCAAAAATACTGCCAAGTATCTCCAATGACCGAGCCTGTTTTCAATAAAAATGCCTACACAAACAAAAGCTACAATGTTTGCTATCAGATGTAACCAACTCCCATGCAGCAATGATGCAGTAAACACCCTGTAAAACTCTCCATTCAGTTTGTGAAAGCCGCTGCCGGATAAAGCGTTGAATAGAACGTTGTTTCCGATGTTTAAATTAACTATAAATATTATCAAAAAAACACAAGACAAAATAAGCGTTACACGAACATTTCCAACAAACTTTTTAATCCTAAACAACAAGTTAGTAATCAACACCATTTACCACCTTTTAAAAAATGTATCGGTGCTCGTTTCATACTATTACCTAATCTTTAACCAGACATCTGGACTTTCCATTATAGACCAGCCTGTGTGAAAACCAAATTTGCAACCGAGCAGTATAAACTGCACCTTAACCTATAGGTCTATATTCCACAGGCTTCACCAGTTACTCTATTTCAGTATGTCTACCAGCCTTGTTGT
>JAEWQS010000125.1 GCA_023399095.1 Bacillota bacterium | reverse complement strand
ATGTGTTTAGCAACTGCGTCACGGTGGCGCGGTGCGGCGATAAGGTCATCGCGCGTAAAAAACGGCCAATCTGCACACCGGGCGAGATGGAGAGCCTTTGCATCGCGGATGAGGATATCACCGACAGTGTCGTGATCAGTGTAGAGGAGGCATGACATGGAGACAAAGCATTTAACATGTATCGTTTGCCCGCTGGGGTGCGCGATAATGGCGCAGATGGATGACGGCAAAATCGTGAGCATATCGGGAAATACGTGCAAGCGCGGCGAAAGCTACGCGCATGCGGAGCTCACCGACCCACGCCGTACGCTGACCACCACGATGCGTGTTAAGGGCGGCAGCCTTGTGAGCGTGAAATCCAAGGATCCGTTGCCCAAGGGCAAGCTTTTCGACTGCATGACGGTCATTAACGCATGGGAAGCACAGGCTCCTTTAAACATCGGAGATGTGCTGATCAAGGATATTATGGGGCTTGGGGTGGATATCGTTGCCACGTCACGCGTCAAAGGCGTATAATAGCTGCATGGATCGTGTGATAGAGACGATATGCCGCACAGCGCTGTACCGTCACAACTCAAAATGGCTGCCGTTTAAATACGACATCAACGTATACCGTGGGTGCGCGCATCGCTGCATTTACTGCTATGCGCTGTATACGCACGACTATATCGGCGGGGGCGATTTTTTCGGAGACGTATACGCCAAGACCAACATCGCGGATGTACTGCGGCGTGAGCTGCCGCGCTTTTCGCGTGAGCCAGTGAACCTAGGCGGCATCACGGACAGCTATCAGCCCGCAGAGCGTGACTGCAAGCTGATGCCGCGCGTGCTGTCCTTGCTCGCGGATTTTTCCGTTCCGATAATACTTTGTACAAAATCCGCGCTGGTGCTGCGCGATCTGGAGCTTATCAGCCGCGTGAACGCGGCATCGGGCGCGGCGCTGGCTTTTACGGTCACCACGCTGAATAAACGCGTGGCAGACCTGATCGAACCCGGGTCATCGCGTCCTCACGAGCGCATGGCCGCAGTCCGTGAGGTCAAAAAAACAGGCGCGTCATGCGGCGTACACCTGATGCCCATTATCCCTTACCTCACAAGCAGCGAGGACAGCCTCGAAGCCGTTTTCAGCGAAGCAAAGGACGCGGGTGCTGATTACGTGCTAAGTGGCGCACTGAACCTCAAAAGCGCGACGCGAAAACAGTTTTTCGAGAGCGTGAAAAAAGGTTTTCCCTCCGAGTACGCCGATGTAAAGGCGCTTTTTAACGATAAAGCAGCATACCGTGCGTATAAGGAATCGCTTTATGCCACCGTGGAAAAGCTGCGCAAAAAATACGCGATGCCGAGCTACATCATGCCAAAACCAAGGCAGGAGCCCACACAGCTGACGTTCCTTTAAGCACTCTTTCAAAATTAACTAAGCGCTAAGCCGCTCGTTTGGTATTCTCGATATGGACAATGCGCACAGGCAGAGCCTTGCGCTTATTTCTTTTTGTCTCCTTACGCTCAAGAATAAACAACGCGGCAGTAAAAATAACAAACAACACAATAGCGCCGATGATCAAAAGTCCTGATGCTGCAATTCTTTCCCACATAGCCAAACCTCCCAAGATGGAATATATGTTCATATTACAATGTGAAATGTCCGAAAATAAGGACAGTTTAATTAGCAACCTGTCCAAGGTCATAGACAACGGCTTTGTTTGCATACATATGAAATATCAGCGTAGGGGAGGTTCACATGAAAGACTTTATTGTGGTGCCGACGGTTGCGTATTCGCATTCGCAGATGCTGCGCGACATCGACGCCCTTAAATTAACATATCCGGAACTGATACGTTCCGAGCTGGCGGGTTTTTCCGTGGAGGGGCAGGAGCTGCCCCTTGTTCAGGTGGGAACGGGACAAAGAAAGGTTTTTTTCTGCGCAACCCATCACGCACGCGATTATATAACCAGCGCGTACCTTATGTATATGATCAACGTTTATGCCAAGTCGGCGTACGAGAATCATAAAATGGGTCGCTACGATATACGTGAGCTGCTTTCATCGTGCACGATGTATGTGATGCCCATGATCAATCCGGACGGCGTGGCACTGGTACAGGGCGGTCTGAAGGCTGTGCAGAATTCCAAACGCGTGGCCAATATGGTGCGTGTACGCCCTTCCTACTCTCAGTGGATGGCGAACATCAACGGCGTGGACTTGGGCAGGCAGTATCCCGCGCTGTGGGAGAAAAAGTATACGGTGATGACACAGCCCGCTTCCGAACTGTATAACGGAGTGGAACCTGGGTCTGAACCCGAAGTGCTGAGTGTGATGCGCCTGTGTAAGAACAATGTGTTTTTATCCGCGCTTGCGTTCTATGCTAAGGGAGAAACGATTGACTATGCTGATGACAACACCAATGAAAGAATACCCGAGGCTTTTGCGCTCGCAAAAAGGCTTGCTGCGGTGTCCGGCTATGCAATCAATACAGTCTGCGACAATCCCGGCGTTTACGCGGCGGGATTCGAAAACTGGTTCCGGCAGGAATTTCTGCGTCCGGCGCTGCATATCAATTTGTCGCCCGCCTCGGGTGGCGCGATGCCGCACCACGACCGTGGCTTCTTCACGCTAGTCTGGGATAAAGCAAAAGCGCTCTGTGCGGAGACACTGAGCGCTGCAAGCAAACAAAAGCTGACTTTTCCCCTTTGAATCAAAGATGATCCCGGCCACCGCAAGACCATATCATTTAATCTTCCAGATGAGACTACTAATATGACCGCCAGCGCAACAATAGCGGCAAGCAAGATAAGAACCATGCCCGTCCAGAAACATATAGAACCAAAAAAATCAACCTGTTTCTGTTACTCAAATGAGAGTAAAGGTTGATTACTGATACAATTGGGCTTTAAAGTTTCGGGGTGCCCGTTGGCACCCCGAAACAAAAAGCCAGACAAAGAAGTTATCACTTTTAAAAGAGCGTTCGCTCTTTTAAAACTTGATTGAGACCCCAATGCAAGATTGGGGCGTTGAAGGATTAATATCTTGTCAGATACTGATTGACTTCCCACGGATGAACCGCTGTGCGGAAGCTATCCCATTCCTTGATCTTGAAGTCGTAGTAAGTTTTGAAGATATGGTCGCCCAATGTTTCCTTCACGAGCGCGTCGCTTTTGTACATCTGGAGCGCATCGTAAAGGTTGCCCGGCAGGCTGGACACGCCATATTCAGTCATTTCGGCTTGTGTCATCTTGAAGATGTTTCTGTTCACAGCCGCAGGCGGAGTCATATTTTTGTTGATGCCGTCAAGACCGGCAGCCAGCATCAGAGCGATAGACAGATAAGGGTTGCACGAAGGATCGGGGCTGCGCACCTCGACTCTTGTGCCGGCACCGCGCGAAGCAGGAATGCGGATAAGCGGGCTTCTGTTCTTGGCAGACCATGCCACATAGCAAGGTGCTTCGTAGCCGGGAACCAAACGCTTGTAGGAGTTCACTGTCGGGTTGGCGACAGCCACGATAGACTTGATGTGTTCCATGATGCCCGCAATATAGTTGTAAGCGATGGATGAAAGCTCAAGCTCACCGTTTTTATCGTAGAACGCGTTTCCGTCCTTGGTAGACAGAGACTGGTTGACGTGCATGCCGCTGCCGTTGATACCAAAGATCGGCTTGGGCATAAATGTGGCATAAAGGCCGTGACGGGCTGCAATGCTCTTGACAACAATTTTGAATGTCATGATGTTGTCGGCTGTCAGCAGCGCGTCGGCATATTTGAAGTCGATCTCGTGCTGGCCTTCAGCCACCTCGTGATGCGAAGCTTCAATTTCAAAGCCCATATCTTCGAGCGTTAAGCACATATCGCGACGAGCATCCTCGCCTTTGTCGATGGGAGCCAGATCAAAATAACCGCCCTCGTCATGTGTGATGGTGGTGGGTTTGCCTTCTGCATCCGTGAGGAAAAGGAAGAACTCACACTCGGGGCCGACGTTCATGGTGTAGCCGAGATCCGCCGCCTTGGCGAGCGTCTTTTTAAGTACGTTTCTCGGGCAGCCGTCATACGCTTTGCCGTCTGTCGTATAAACGTCGCAGATGAGCCGCGCGACCTTGCCCTGCTGCGGACGCCACGGGAAGATTACGAAGGAATCCGGATCGGGCTTCAAAAGCATATCGGATTCTTCGATGCGGACGAAACCATCGATGGAAGAACCGTCGAACATGGTGCCTTCTTCCAGTGAACGCTCAAGCTGTTTCGCTGTGATCGCGACATTTTTCAGCATACCAAACACATCGGTAAACTGAAGCCTGATGAATTTAACATCATTTTCCCCAACCATCTTGAGGATGTCTTTGTTTGTGTACCTCTTCGCCATTTTAAAACACTCCTTTTGATTATTGAATACATTATTAAGGTTTATATCTATACCCAAATAATAGTTGAGTATTCGTGTCAGTTATTTTGCTTTAAGCTGGAGATGCCCTTAAGAGAGGCTCTGCTCCATCATATAATTATTCCTTATTACAAGCAAATAAAAAAAGTCAACCCAGCAAAATATGCTCTGTTGACTCCGTTGTCTTTACAGATATATATTACATTACCATATCAGGCGCGCGGATGCAATACCTATTTGATGCAATATTGCGTTATGAGAAAAAAAGCCCCCTTCAGTGAAGGAGACTTTTTAAGAAAATCTTTTTATTACTCAGTAGCCGAGGGCACATATTCGAAGTTGAGTTCCGTGCCGTCTGATGTTTTACCCGTGATCGTTGAGCCGGAGATGGTGTACCATTCGGGCAGCGCCGCTGGGAAATCGGCTGCTTCGCTGCCAGTCAGCGCCGCGGGCTGAGTGGCTTGGCTCGTTGAGACGCCCAATGTGCCGTCTTCGCCGTTTACGGCAAATTGATAAAGGGAAGTGGTGCCGTCATCGTTGACGAAGTAGTATTGGCTGATATAGCCAAAGGGGGTTTTGCGGTATTCAGCATAAAGGTTTTCTTTGCCGTCAGCCGTGGCACTGCATACCATTGCATCGGCAGCCGCATCGTATGTGCCGCTGAATACATTTGCAACGCCATTTGAATCTACATAGGATATCGTATAGCTGTTGCCGTCCTCGGTATATTTCACATCTTCATTGCTAAACATAGCCAATCCCATTGTGACAGCTTCCTCACCCATGCCAAAATAGCTGACAGGCAGTATTGCTAAATCAACCATGGCGACGCCGAGGAGTGTAAATGAGGCAGAGAGAGAATCTGCGTTGTTGCCAAGACCATCGCTCAGCTTTGTCAACACCACATTTTTTGCGTTCATATACGCGGTGTATGAATCGGCAGCCGGATATCCGGTACTGGGTACGGTGTCGTCAGCACCTGCCGGTTCTTGCGGATCAACCTCAGCAGATACGCCGGACTCATCATCGCTGCTTTGCACGGGCGCATCCGGGCTTTCCTGCGTGTTGTTTGCGGGAGCCTGCCCACAGCCTGAGAACATGACCGCAAGCATCAACATCGCTAATGTTAGAATTAAAAACTTTTTCATTTTTCCTCCAATAAGTGTTTTTGATTGAACAAGCAATCTTTGGCATTTTAACACATGATGGACTTGTCCACAATATATTTTTATTTTTGGTATTTAATCCTTTGTCCACTTCATGAAGAAAATATGGTATAATCACTTTCGTGGGGTGGAATCTACCGCTGGAGATTTTTCATGAAGGTCAATATACGTAACCGTTTTCTTATATTTGGAGCGCTGGCACTGGCGCTTTTTGTTGTTCTTTTCGTACAGCTCGTTCAGCTGATGCTGGTCAACGGCGAGGAATATGCCAAGATGTCAGGGACGCTTAAACAGCGCGTTGTTTCTATTCCCGGCGCTCGGGGCAGCATACTCGACCGAAACGGCTTGCCGCTTGCATACGATGAAAAATCGTATAACGTGCAGTTTTACCGTGACCCATCCAAAAACACAGAGACAGACCGGGCTTATTACACCTCCATCATTATTGATACCATCAATCTTATTGATAAATACGGCGGGGAAATGATCGATACGTTTGTGATCAAGTACAATAACAAGACGGATGAATACTATTTTGATTGGGGAATTGAGGATCCGGAATATAAGAAAAGCAGGGAAGAAAGCTGGCGTATTAATATGTATGTCAGCACAAAGCTCGACGATGACGGAAATTACATTTTGCCTCCTGAAGAAATCTATAAGAATTTACGGCAAAAGTATCAGATTCCTCCCGAAATGGGCTATGACGATGCGCGAAATGTGCTTTCCGTTTGGCAGGAGTCTCAGCTCAATTCTTGGGTGGCCTACGAGCCGGTGACCATCGCTTACAATGTGAACCTGCAGACGGTGGCAGAAATTGAAACGCACAAAGCGGAGCTGACGGGTATGAGCATTGAGGACTCAACGGTGCGCGTATATCCGAAAGAAAACGTGGCGGCGCACGTGATCGGTTACCTCGGTAAGATGTCAAGCCAGGATACGCTCGATGAATATACGGCCAAGGGATACGATGTGGGCGACCTTGTGGGTATAGAGGGCGTTGAAAAATCGATGGAGGCATTCTTAACCGGCAACAGCGCGCTGCGGCAGGGCAAGGAAACCGTCGAGATCGACAATATGGCCGTGATACAAAACGTACTTGCCTCCACGCAGCCGACCCAAGGCTACAACGTAATGCTCACAATTGACATTCCGCTGCAAAAGGTTGTTGAGGAATCGCTTGCAAAGAATATTCCGGAAATACATGATAAGCAAGTTGAAGAGTTTATCAAGAATCCTGACAAAGATGGTGATGGAGAAGGCGATTACACGGGGCTTGAGATGGATAAGCTCAAGCTTGCGGAGTCCGGTGCGGCAATCGTGCTAGAAGTGAATTCCGGTGACGTGCTTGCGACGTCGAGCTATCCGAGCTTTGATTTAAATCAGTTTGTGGGTGGGATATCAGAAGATGACTATAAGGTTCTGAAGGATGATCCGGCAAAGCCACTGTTCAACAAAGCCATTTCCAGCCGCGCCACACCGGGATCGATATTTAAGATGGTCACAGGCCTTGGCGCGCTAGTGGAAGGCGAGGAGGATCCTAATAGAGGCACCACGCTGACTGAGAGAATCAGTTGTGAGGGGCAGTATGTCGTGAACGAGGAGGCTGTGAAGAATGGCGCAAAAGCGCAGGGCCCCAGCTGCTGGACGAAATACCCGTCGAACCATCCGAATCAGGATATCGTACTTGGGCTGGCTCATAGCTGTAACTACTATTTTTATACGCTCTCTGAAAGGCTCGGCATCAATCTTCTGGATAAGTGGACGGAAAAGTTCGGCCTCACCAGCTCCACGGGTATTGAATTGCCCGGCGAAGCGGTTGGCCAGGTGGGCAGCCAAGAGCTGCTTTATGACCCCGATAAACCGATTGATAAGCAGGCGTCGTCTTTGCCGATGCTGGTCATGGAGACGGGACAGAATTCTATTGTCAACCTGATAAAAGCGTACGCAGAAGACCACGGCACATCATATGATGAGACGTTGGTTAAAGAAACGGCTGAGGAAATTGTGCATCTGCTTGCTATAAAATTTGATCCGGATGTAAATGACCGTAACGTTCTTAAAGATCCAGAAGGTGTGTCTTTGGGCGTACATGTGCGCGAGATATTGTCTCAAAAGCTGTCCATTTCTGTTAAGTCGTCACCCACACTGAGCAGCGAAATCACCAGTGTGCTGTCAGAACTTCTATGGTCAGTCACCAAGACGATTAACACGGGCATCGGACAGGAAATCACGCAGGTGACGCCCATTGCGGTTGCACGGTATGTCGCGGCTGTTGTCAACGGCGGTACGGTTTACCAAACACATATTGTGGACAAGGTTGTTGGACAGGACGGCACGGTGCTGTTTAATAAACAGCCGGAAGTGTTTGGCACGCTGGATGCGAAACCGAAATATCTCGATGCCATCATGAAAGGCATGGAAAGCGTTGTTGACGAGCAAGAGGGCACAGCAGGTGACTACTTTAAGAACTTCGACTATACGAATAATATCGGTGGTAAAACGGGAACGGCGCAGGTCTCGAAGGTAGACCTTGAGAACAACAGCTGGTTCGTGTGCTTTGCTCCATATGATAAGGATGATCCGTCTGTGAAGCCGGAGATCGTTGTGGTGGTGTATGTGCCCAATGGATACCAAGGCGGCCTCTCGTGTTACGTGGCAAAAGATATTCTCCAGTACTACTTCGATCAGAAAAAGATTACCGCAGAACAGACGATTCCCGATGCCGGCTCGCTGGTGTATGAGAGCCCCGGTGCGACGAGCACCGATACCGATACCGATACGGATACTGATAATCAGGACGACGAGACCGAGCCGACGCAAACAAACGGCGCAGAATAAAGCAAAAAAGGCGAATAAGCAGGAAAAACACTCAAGTTTGTAGAAATTACATTCGATAACAATATAGGATGGGTAATATGGGAATCAGAATAAAGGGAAAGTCGGATGGTGTGCTGGAAATCATGATGCAGCCGTCTTCAACTTACGATGAGATTAAGCTTGCCATTGGGGACAAGCTTAATAAGCATAAAGGCTTTTTTTCAGGTTCTGAGGCCAAGGTTATTTTTCGCGGCAAGGCATTTTCCACACCGCAGAGGAAAGAACTGAAGCAGCTCTTGCATGAGCAATATGGCATTGCGAATGTGTCGTTCGGCGAAGAAGTCTTGGTATCAACAGTAGTGCCAAAGAAACAGGCTTCTGAGCCGATTGGAGCAGAAGAACCCAATCGCGTGACACTGGTATCCAAGGAATATTTTGACGCAAAGAGCGTGTTCGTGGCACATACACTTCGCAGCGGGCAGCGAATAGAATGCGAGGGCGATATCGTGGTGCTAGGTGACATCAACGACGGCGCCGAGGTGATCGCCGGAGGCAGCATCGCCGTGATGGGCACGCTGCGAGGGCTTGCACACGCGGGCGCGATGGGACGTGCGGACGTTGTGGTGGCTGCGAACGTGCTGACTCCCAAACAGCTGCGTATCAGCGGCAAGATCGCCGTCTTTCCGGCAGACGCCGGCGGCGAAGGGCCTAAAATAGCGGAATATAAACAGGGAAGCATAGTGATCAGGCCGTTAAAACCCCAGAGCCGGTCGCTATAGCGCCCAATAGAAGACATCATTTTTTTGGAGGGTATTGATATGGAAAATGTCATTGTGGTGACATCGGGGAAAGGCGGCGTTGGCAAAACAACAACAGTCGCCAATTTGGGCGCAGGGCTTGCCAGAGAAGGCAAGAAGGTTGTGCTTATTGATACGGATATCGGGCTGAGAAATCTGGACGTGGTGCTGGGGCTGGAAAACAGAATCGTCTACGATCTTGTGGACGTGGTGGAAGGCACATGCCGATTGAAGCAGGCACTCATAAAGGACAAGCGCTACGACGGGCTGTTCCTCGTGCCCGCCGCGCAAACGCGCGACAAGATGGCCGTGAGCCCGGATCAGATGAAGACGTTGGTTGCAGAGCTCGAACAGGAGTTTGACTATGTACTGATAGACTGTCCTGCCGGTATTGAGCAGGGCTTCAAAAACGCGGTCGCCGGTGCAAAGTCGGCCATCGTGGTGACCGTTCCTGAAGTGTCAGCCGTGCGCGACGCAGATAGAATCATCGGTCTGCTGTCAGCAAACGGCATAGACGATTGCCGGCTGCTTGTGAACCGCATGCGCATCGATATGGTGAAAAGGGGCGACATGCTCGCGCTTGATGATACGCTCGAGATTCTCGGCATCGAGCTCATCGGTGTGGTTCCCGAGGACGAAAAAATCATTCGGTCTTCCAACATAGGTGAGCCGATTGTGATGAACGATAAAGCACCCGCCGGAAAGGCATACAGAAACGTCACCAAGCGAATCATGGGTGATAACATACCGCTGATGGATCTTAATGATGACAGTGGTTTAGGTTCTGTGCTCAGAAGGCTGCTAAAAGGAAAGTAGGAGGAGATAGAATGGCACGCAAAAGAAACAGCTCCAGCAGCGTCGCGCGAGAGCGTTTAAAGCTTGTGTTGATTCATGACCGCGCAGGTACATCTCCGTCCAGCAATGTGATGGAGATGCTCCGCAAAGATATTATCGGCGTGATTTCCAAGTATTTCGACGTAGAAGAGAGCGATTTTGATGTTGAAATCACGAACTCGTCGGATATACAAAGAGGCAGCGCTGCAACACAGCTGTCTGCAAACATTCCCATTAAAAGAATAAAGAGCTTAGGACCAAACAGATACTAAGCTCGCGCTTGTCGAAAAACCTACGGTTTTGCGCCAGTTTACCGGGTTTGCTAGTTCCTCGCAAACTCGAAACTGCTGGGGTCCCCAAAAGCTAGCTTTTGGTGTGGGCCCATGGTGTGTGTGCGAGGGTTTGGGGCCCCCGAAAAGCGTTGCTTTTTGGGGAAAATCATAGCCCGTCTTGCCCGCGAATTATATTTATTATAATTTTTGACAATACGAGCATAAACACCAATCAGATACTAAGCTATTTTGGGCGGTACATCTCCACCAGCGCGTCCACCCACACGCGGTTTGGGCCTTCGATGATGGAGAACGGCTGCGTGCTTTCTGTTTGCCCTTCTTCAAAAAGCAGGATTTTCACGCCTTCGCGCGTCTGTCCGTCGAGTACTTGTAGGTAAAAAAGCGCGTATGGTATGAACCCCTCTTTGTAAACGATCAGGGTTATTTCTCCCCACTGTTTTTGTATAATATCGTCGTAGCGCTTATCGCGAATGACGGGGACATCGATATTCTCCGTCATGCCGTTTTCATCTGTCTGATAAACCTTTCCAGTTTCAACGACGACGACAGACGCATCTTTAATCGCCGTCTCGGTATATCCTTCCAGCACGTTAACGGTTAGGTGCGCGGTGTTCGATTTTGAACCTGAGCCAAACACCGAAACGGCGTCGGGTGAGATCACGCTCGCAATCACCAACGCGCCGACCAGCAGCAAAGCACTGGCGGCGAAGGCCATGAAAAGGCCGCGCCGGTCTTTTCTCTTTTCCATACATATCACCTCGACAATATATATGCGTTTTTGGGATGCAAATATGGCACGATGCATAAATTAATCGTGGCGCTTGCGCCTCAAAGCGGATATAATATAAGAAATTTCCTTAAGGAGACATTAAATGGACAGAATTCAATTCGACTTTAACAATGCGATGACGACGATGGTGGGAGACCACGGGTTTTCCGCTCAAGAGATAGCCGCGGCGAATGATATGCTCAAAAACGCAATCGACGCGCTTAAAGTCAAACCGCTTGGTTTTCGCAAGCTGCCCAAAGGTCAGGCCGCCGTTGTGGACGACATTTTAGCGACTGCCGCGTCTGTGAGAGAGAATTACGACACGTTTGTAGTGTTGGGTATCGGTGGATCGGCACTGGGACCGATCGCTGTGGAGCAGGCTTTAATGGACGGGCAGGGCAAAATGAAGCTCATCGTGGAGGACAACGTGGATCCGGAGCGTCTTGCGCGCGTGTTCGGCAGCCTCGATTTGAACAAGACGATGTTCAATGTGATTACGAAATCCGGCAGAACATCTGAAACCATGTCACAGATGATGTATGCGGCGAACGCGATTGAAAAAGCGGGACTTGAGCTCAAAGATCACATGATCGCGACGACGGACGAAAAAAACGGTGAACTGGTCAAGATCGTGCAGAAGGAAGGCCTCAAGTCTTTCGTGATTCCCTCCGATGTAGGCGGACGTTTCTCTGAGCTGACGCCGGTCGGGCTGCTGCCCGCCGCGGTATGCGGTCACGATATTCGCGCAATGCTTGAAGGCGCGGCCTATATGGACGAGCTCTGTATGTGCGAGACGGGCAACCCGGCGGCACTCTACGCGCTGCTGCACGTGCTGGGAATGAAGAAGGGGCTTAACTTAAGCGTGATGTTACCTTATGCGGACAGCTTAAAGTATATGTCCGACTGGTACGCGCAGCTTTGGGCGGAATCATTGGGCAAGCGATACAGCACGGACGGCAGCGAGGTGTTTGCGGGGCAGACGCCTGTGAAGGCACTCGGTGTGACGGATCAGCATTCCCAGATTCAGCTTTACACTGAGGGGCCGTTCGACAAAATCGTGACGTTCCTCAAGGTTAACAAGTTCAGAAACGATCTCGAGATCCCTGAGGCGCTCACATATATCGATGCGATATCGTTCCTTGGCGGCAAGACGTTCGGGCAGCTGCTGGAGGCTGAGCGCAGCGCCACGGAATACGCGCTTTGCAAGGCAGGCCGCGCAAACTTAACGATCGCATTGAGTCAGGTGAGTGCCTACACGGTAGGTGCGCTGCTATATTTCTTCGAGATGACGACGGCTTATGCAGGCGAAATGCTAGGTATCAATGCATTTGACCAGCCGGGGGTGGAAGAAGGCAAGGTGGCGACGTTTGCGCTGATGGGCAAAGCCGGATTTGAGGAAAAGAAGGCCGAGCTGAATTCGCGTCCCGCGAAGGACGCATCGTTGATTATGGAATAAATTCTCTGACACGCCGCGTGCGCGAACCTCCTTTGGAAAAGGAGGCTTGAAGTAATAGATCTATATGGCCATGCCGCTTAATGCGGTATGGCCATTTTCGTATTGTTTTGCAGGAAGATGGGAAAGCAAATTTAGATTACTTCCAAAGTACCAACTCACCCAGCAACTGTCTTGTTTTCTCATGACGCGGCATCTCACCACGATAGCCAAAACCTGCCATAACCGACACGCCAAAGTTATCAGGATTAAAAAGGCCTTCCTCAATCAGTAGCTCGTTAACGGCCTTTTGATCAAACCCTTCGATTGGACAGGAATCAATGCCCAGATAAGCAGCCGTGGTCAACATATTCGCCAAAACAATATACGTTTGTTTGCACGCCCAATCGAATATAGCCCTGTCACTTTCCAGCAAATTAAAATCATTCTGCTGAAACTCTTTGTAGACGAGCCTCTTGCCTTCTGCAACGCTATCCGGCAGTTTTTGAATGTCCCGCATCATATGTGTGATGTTGTCCGAACTGTATATCATGTCGGGTTTTTTGCGTGCCAGCAGAATCACCAAGTGGCTGGCGCCGTTTAAACTATTTCGTGCGCCCCAGGAAATAGGATAGAGCTTCTTTTTCAGCTCGGCATCCTGCACCACTATCATCTTCCACGGTTCAAAGCCAAATGACGTCGGTGAAAGACGAGCGGCCTCCAAAATGGTGTTGAAGTCCTTTTCAGAGACGATTTGGGCCGAATCAAATTTCTTGCATGCATGACGGAAACGGAATGTATTCAGAATGATTTCATTTTTGTCTTCCATATAAGCGCCACCTTATTTAATCATACATATATCATAGCATACGATTCTAGATTATTGAAGCATGCAAACAAATAACGCATAGAGTCATTTACTTGAGCCAAACTTCAGGATGATCCATCAACCGCTGAAGCTCATTAAAAAATTGCTGAACATGATAGCCATCTGTGGCGGTGTAGAAGCATTTCGATACCGAAAGTCGCGATATCAAGGTCTGCAGAAACAGAGGGCAAAACTCAATATGATCTTCGCACTGGTAAATCTATATTTGGCTTACAGGCAGATTCCCGTACGGCTAAGTTGTCCACGAATCTTACGCTTTTGGGGAAATTTGTTTACACTGAGAATTTGAAATAGCCAGTTGTGCGTTGTTTCTATTATAAGTATTGTTTTGCAGGAAAATAGGAAAGTAATCGAAACAATGCTGCAAGTATTTTGGAAAGGCTCCTTTGGGAAAGGAACTTAAAGAGATGCGATATAACAGAGAGTTAATACGTTGGACTAAAATATGGCTTGATTTATATGGGTAAATTATATATTATATCAACGTCATAGCAGTTTCTGGAGCACATACGCGCCAATATGAAGTGGGGCAATAAAAAGTCTAGAAGATGAAGGGAAGAAGAAACTGTTAATTATTATAGGCGGGAAATTCATACACAGCACGTGGGAAAAGAATCTGCCGCAGTCCGACCTTGTTTTACGATGATACGGGCAGCCAGATAGTATTGCGTCAGGGTAATACATGGATACATATCCGCCATGAAAAATAGCCGTTGTAAAATGTTTTTTAGGAGAAACCAGATGCTTGAAGTTGCAGTGCTTATTCCCTGCTTTAACGAAGCGCTTACAATAGAAAAAGTAATATCTGATTGTAAGGAGTGCATAAAAGGATTCAACGCCAAAATTTTCGTATATGACAATAACTCCACTGATGGAACCGGAGATATAGCAAAAAAGGCCGGTGCTGTTGTTCGCCGTGAGTATTTAAGGGGCAAAGGAAACGTTATAAGAAGAATGTTCCGCGAAATCGATGCCGACTGCTATATTATGATCGACGGCGATGATACTTACAGCACTGATAAGATACCTGAGATGATCGACATGGTTTTAAACCGAAATGTTGATATGGTCGTCGGGGACAGGCTTTCATCCACATACTTTACCGAAAACAAGAGGCGTTTTCATAACTTCGGAAACGTTGCAGTCAGAAAAGCCGTCAATCTTATCTTCGGATGCAAGATCAGGGATATAATGACGGGGCAAAGAGCGTTCAGCTATAACTTCGTAAAAACTTTTCCCGTGTTGTCTCAGGGATTTGAAATAGAAACTGAGATGACAATACATGCTGTAGACAAGAACATGTTCGTTGAAAATTGTATCGTTAAATACCGCGATAGGCCCAAAGGAAGCGTATCAAAACTCAATACGGTGTCTGATGGATTGAAGGTAATCGGTATGATAATGCGTTTGTTCAAAAACTACCGTCCATATGGTTTTTTTACGTTGATTACCATAATATGCATAGTTATCGCTTTTTCAATTTTGATACCAACGGTTTTGATACCGTATGCGAAAACAGGGTTAGTGGAAAAATTTCCGACACTGATAGTATGCGGATTTATTATTGTCGCCGGATTGTTGTCGTTTTTTGCAGGTCTAATATTGAATACTATCATACAAAAAGAACGGCGTGAGTTTGAGTTTCGTTTGCAGCTTATAACGAAAGAAAAAAGTTGCTGAAAGAGATATAAATAATGCAATTAGTGATAAAGAAGATATTAGAATCAGCCAAAGCCAAATTGAAGAATAAGCGGGAAATGATATTATTAGGTGGATTTTCTCTGCTTTTTGCCGCGGCGTTTACGATAGGTCATAAGATAGTATACAGCGGCAGTATTTTTGGGAACTATGTTCAAAATTACATTATGGGTTTCGAATGGAATGATATTTTTATTTGGCTGATTTGTTTTTTTATCAGCTTCGTTTTGATGTTTATTCTCAACTTATCTATGAAATTTCTTGGAAGGATAATAATCCGCCCGTTGGAAGCGGACATTTCAAGAAGAACAGAGCGCAAATACTGGATAATCGGTACATTCGTGTTATTTATATGCTGGCTACCGTATTTGGTATCCAATCTGCCCGGAGCGATATACGCGGACGCATATTCTTCTATATATCAGGCTCTAGGTCTGGCTGGCTTTCATAACCATCATCCGATACTATATTCTATGATCGTTAAGGTATTGCTGGAAATCGGAATGTTGTTCGGTGATATTAACACCGGATTGACATTTTATACGATTGCCCAGATGTTTATTATGGCGGGCGCTTTGGGATACAGCTTGTCGTGGATGTACAAGCACAGAGTTTCAAGGGTGTATATCTTTCTTGCCGGCATCGCTTTTGCCTTATACCCGTTGTTTCCGTTTTATGCTATTGCCATGTGGAAAGATACGTTCTTTTCTCTAGCGCTGCTTTTGTATTCACTTTCTGTGTTGGATGTCATACTATCTAAAGGAGAGTGTGTGAAACGCTTTTGGGGGGCGTTTCACTATGCTGCACTATCTGGCTTGGTTATCTGCCTTAGGAATAATGGAATTTATATCGCGATCATATGTACCGCTATACTAGCAGTTATGTTTCGAAAGCAATTATTGAATCGGCTTAAGCTGTTTCTTATTGGAAACGTGGTTTTAATTACCATTTCACTTATTATTTTGTTTCCGGTCATGAACTATCTTAAAATAAACAGTCCGTATGCGGAGAGCGTTGGTATTCCTCTGCAACAGGTATCTCGTGTGGTCGCGCTCGACGGCAATATGAGCCATGAACAAGAAACGTTTATCGCTCAGGTAATACCTCTTGAAAGGATTAAAGAGGTATACACCCCATGCATCGTCGATCGTGTAAAGTGGGATCCTTCATTTAACAATGTATTTTTGGGAGAGCATAAAAGCGAATTTCTTACAACGTGGTTTAAAATGTTCTGGAGTAATAAACAGATATATATCGATGCTTTTCTTCTTGAAACCGCAGGGTTTTGGGACCCAAGTTTCGGAGATGTTGATCGACCCGCATATATACAAGTTGGAGTTTGGCCTGCTCCTTATAAAGAACAACTCGGCATACAGGAGATTGACCTGTTTAGTGAATGGTTCGGGTTTTCATTTATGGACATTGTAAGACCGAAAAATCCAGTTCCGGAAGCCGTATTTGTCTGGATTTTGCTTGCCAGTTTTACGCTTGCTCTCTGCAGGAACCGAAAAAACAGCATGGTTTGCTTGCCAAGTATACTCTTATGGATGACGATACTGATCGCTACACCGCTGGCCATGAGCTTGAGATACATTTATGTGTTCGTGTTAATGCTGCCGTTCCTTTTGGTATTTCCGCTGTTGTCCAAGAGGCAGGATTCGAACCTTTTAGAATCAGAAAAGGCGGATTAATAATTAGGTGATGGTAATATATAAAAAATATAAGGAACAGATACTTTACCTTTTCTTCGGCGGTTGTACGACCTTTATCAACATTGCCGCGTATTTCTGTTTAACAAGATATGCCCGAATGAATGAATACGCTGCGAATACCATCGCTATAATTCTAGCAGTATTGGCTGCGTATATATCAAACAAGTTATGGGTCTTTGAAAGCAAGTCGTTTTCACCGAAGATATTTATCCCAGAGATGTTGAAATTTTTTGGATGCCGCGCGTTCTCCATGCTGATAGATATGGGCATATTGTGGCTTGGTATGGGTGTTCTTGGCATGTATGATCTAATAATAAAGATTTTTTCAAACATAATAGTAATAATCGTTAATTATATCGCGAGCAAGTATATAGTTTTCAGAAAATCTAAAACATAAATAGGTTATAGTATTTATAGGTTCTTCTTAAGAATGTATCATCCAGCTCTACAATCCTTTCACCAAATATCGGCTATCCCGCTCCACCATTGCGTGGCGAATACGATAAAGCAAAAAATGCGATATTGTAAGGCAGATTAAGGCACTCGAGATAGTTGTACAGCTACGTTATCAAGGAAAAACCTGATACTTATCATTTACTTGAGCCAAACTTCAGGATGATCCATCAACCGCTGAAGCTCATTAAAAAATTGCTGAACATGATAGCCATCTGTGGCGGCGTGATGGAGTGTAATCGAAAGCGGCATCGTCAGAGCATCATCTGCTTCTGTGAATTTGCCTGCTTCCACCGAGGGAAAGAAGTGTTTGCTGTTGCCGTAGCTATGCAGAGAAAAGCTATTGAAGCTGATCCACGGCACGCAGGACAAGATATAACAGCTCGGAGGCGGCGCGGGCTTGGCGAGAGCGCCGTGGTTCTGCCCGTAAAGTCGCTGATCCTCAAGGTAGCTGTCGTAGAACTTAGAATAGTCGTCATCGTACGCCGTCCACATCAGCGATATCGTTTTGTCATCCTCGTGGAAGGCTGCATACATGGGCGTCAGCGTGTTCCAATAACCGATCTGCTTATCGACATAAGCCGTTTTCATTTCGATTTGCTCGTTTAGTGCCCGCGTCACCAGATAGAGATACGCGGGAAAGAACTTCATGCCCTTGTCTTTGAGCGCTTTTTTCATGTTTGTAACATCAACGGTGATATCAATCGTGTAGCCCGTGGGGGCCATTTCCGAGAAGTAGTAAAACATTTCGCCTCTCGGCCATTTTGTATGGTCTATGGGGGTAAACTGTGGTTCCATTTTTATCTCCTTTATTGTTTTTCAAGCTCAGCTAAAAACGCGTCGATCTTGGCCATCGTGGCGGGGTCATCTCTGTCGAGCAACGCTGTCAGCCTTGCGATGCGAAGCTGGTTATTGTACGCTTCCTTTAGTCGCTTTTCGTGGTACGCCATTTCGCTTTTTTCCGTCTCCGATGCCGCGAGCCTTGCTTTGTTCTTCACGATGATGAGCTCCAGCTCAATCGCGCTTATCGCGCTTAAGCCCTTGGCAAAACGGCTTTCATCCGCGAGCAAATCTGCCGGTACACCGAAATACACAGCGAGTTGCCTTAGCCGCTGCGCGGGCACTGGGCGGCGTTTCCTTATCCAGTCCGAAAACTGCTGCGGTGTGATGCCAAACTCTCGGCACACCTCGATGATGTTTTTGCCGTTTAAGAATATGAGATGCTCAAGGGTTGTTTTCGAGCTGAGTCCGGTTGCTGCGTTCATTGCTTGCCTCCCGTTTGACGTATTTTGTGTCAATGGGCAATCTTTTGTCACGCTGAGTGTGCTACCTCCCTTGGAAAAGGAGGCTTGGGAGGCAAGATTCCATATGGCTATCTTGTATTATTTGGCAGAAAAATGAAAATAAGTGTCGTTAAGCGTGTCTTTTTATTTCTGTCTGTGCACGAACAAAATATTTCATTTGACACAATCATCATCTTCGTATACAATGCAAAGCGAACTGAATAGGAGCATATGGGAGCTGAGTGATCGGCTGAGAGGAGACTGTTTGGTCTCGACCATGAGAA
The DNA here is from genome assembly GCA_023399095.1 of Bacillota bacterium. Classification (GTDB taxonomy): domain Bacteria; phylum Bacillota; class Clostridia; order Christensenellales; family SZUA-584; genus SZUA-584. The sequence continues at coordinate 6,492 of JAEWQS010000125.1, read as the reverse complement.
CCTGATACGGATAATGCCGGCGTAGGGAATGACAAAAGAAATTTTAAATTTTTTCGAGCCGTTTCCGTATTGGATACGGTTCTTTTTATTGCTGTCAATGTAGATACAGCGGGCGGGCGTGGAAACCCGCCCCTACAATGATGGTGCTTAATGATATCGTTCCGCGCGTTTGCACAAAGATGTATCCATTAAGGTATAGCAAATGCCAGAAACGATAAGAATTCATTTGTATTTGAATGTGATAAGGAGGATAAAAATATGCCAATCGTTAATGTGGAGCTTCAGACCATCCCCGGCGGGGTGAACAACGTCTACGAGGTGGTAGACAGCGTGATCGCGCTGATCAAGGATTCGGGCGTGAAATACGTGGTGGGGCCCATGGGCACCACAATGGAGGGTGAGCTGCCGCAGCTCTTAAAAATCGTCGAAAAAGCGCAGCAAGTCTGCATAGACGGCGGTGCGAGCCGCGTGCTGTCCGTGGTCAAAATCGACTATAAGCCGGAAGGTGCAACCATCGATGAAAAAATCGGGAAATATCGCAAGTAAAATCTATCCCGCCGCGGCACTGTGCGTGTTCGCAGGGTTATGGGAGTTGATCGTACGGGTTCAGCAGGTGCCGGAATACCGGCTGCCTGCGCCCAGCGCCATCGTGGCTGAGTTCGTGAACAAGTTTGATCTGCTGGCATACCACGCGGCGCAGACGATTGTTGAAGCGCTGCTCGGGTTCGTGATCGGCGTGGTGCTGGCGGTCGCGGTCGCGATTGTGATGAGCATGTCGCGCCCCGTCAAGCTCACGATTTATCCGTTCATGATCATCTCGCAGACAGTGCCGCTCGTGGTCATCGCGCCGCTGCTCGCCATATGGTTCGGTTTCGGCATTATCCCGAAGATCATCATGGCGGTGGTCGTTGTGTTTTTCCCCGTGGCCGTAAGCTTAACGGAAGGGATGGAGACATACGATACGGATCTCGTGGACTTAATGCGCGTGATGAAAGCCAGCCGCGCTCAGATATACAAGACCGTGCTGATCCCCGGCGCGCTGCCGTCGTTCTTCGCAGGGCTTAAGATATCTGCGGCGTACTGCGTGATGGGCGCTGTGATATCCGAATGGACGGGCGCGTCGCGTGGGCTCGGTATTTATCTCTCGCGTGCGACAAGCACGTTTGAAACGGCGGCGTTGTTCGCCAATATACTTGTGATCGTGCTGTTAAGCTTTGCGCTGTTTCGTGCTGTGAGCTTCGCCGAAAAAAAGGCGATACCATGGAACAGGAAATAGCGGGAGTTTGAAATAAATTTGACACATAGAAAGGAAAAAGAAGATGAAAAAAGTGATAGCGCTGATTCTGGCGCTGGTAATGCTTGCGGCCTTGGGCGCTTGCGCCGCGTCGCAGAAGGAAAACGATCAAACAACTGCGGAACCCCAGCAGACAACCGCAGAGCCCGAACAAACAGTTGCAGAACCCGAACAAACGGAGGATGAACTCGAAAAAGTGACATTCGTGCTCGACTGGACGCCCAACACCAACCACACAGGGATATATGCGGCGCTGGAAAACGGCTACTTTGCGGATAACGGACTGGATGTAGAGATCATACAACCGGCGGATACCGGCGTGATTCAGCTCATTGCGGCGAACAGTGCGCAGTTTGGCATCGATTTTCAGGAGTCCACAACGTTCGCGCGTGATACGGGCATCCCCGTGGTGTCCATCGCAGCGATATTGCAGCATAACACATCAGCGTTTGCGGCACCTGTCGATCGCGGCATCACGAGCGCCAAGGACTTTGAAGGCAAAACCTACGGCGGCTGGGGTATGGACATGGAGACCGCGACCATTAAATATATGATGGAGCAGGACGGAGGCGACTTCTCCAAGGTGAACATCGTGACCATGGGCGATACCGATGCGATAACCGCGTTTGACATGAACAGCATTGACTTCGCTTGGATATACGAAGGCTGGGAAGGTCTTAACGCGCAGCTTAAGGGCGTGGAGCTCTCGTATGTGCCGTTTGCGGAAGATCCGGTGTTCGACTATTACACACCAATCATCATCACGAGCGAGGACATGACCAGCAATAACAATGAAACTGTGAGCAAGTTTATGGACGCCGTCGTCAAGGGTTACACCTACGCGGCGGAGAATCCGTCCGAGAGCGCCGACATACTGCTCAAACACGCGCCTGAGCTTAATTCAGAGCTTGTGCATGCGAGTCAAGAGTTCCTCTCGCCCAAATACATCGATGACGCGGAAAGCTTCGGCGTACAGAAGCAGGAGGTGTGGGATCGCTACACCCAGTGGCTGTATGATCAAGGCTTTTTAGATACGCAGGTGGATTCCACGAAAGCATTCACCAACGAATTTGTGCAGTAATTTTGGCAACGGGGGAGGCCGGTATGGACACAATCATTTCGCTTAAAAACGTCGGCAAGATATTTGAGCAAACACAGAGCTATGTGGAAGCGCTCGTGGATATCAGCTTTGACGTGCGCGAAAACGAGTTTGTGTCGGTACTCGGCCCTTCGGGTTGCGGCAAAAGCACGCTGCTTAAGATCATAGCGGGACTAGATAAAGACTATACAGGCGAAGTGAGTGTGGCCGGGCGTGATGTGCGGCAAGCCGCGCCATCCGTTTGCCTCATGCACCAGAAGGATTTGCTGCTGCCATGGCGCAGTGTGCTGGATAACGTCGCGCTGCCCCTTGAGCTGCGCGGCGTGCCAAAGGCGCAGCGGCAGGAAACGGCACTTGCGCAGTTTGAGGAGTTTGGACTCAAAGGCTTTGAACACATGTATCCGCGTCAACTCAGCGGCGGTATGCGGCAGCGCGCCGCGCTGCTGCGCACGTTCCTCGATGAGGGGGACGTATATCTCATGGACGAGCCGTTCGCCGCGCTGGACGCGCTCACGCGCTTTAAGATGCGAGAGTGGCTGCTGGACGTGTGGAACAAGCACCGCAAGGCTGTTGTGTTCGTGACGCACGACATTGAGGAAGCGGTGTTCCTCTCAGACCGTATATTGGTTTTGAGCGAGCGCCCTGCCAAGGTGGCGCACGTGTTCGACGTGAACCTTCCGCGTCCGCGCAGTCGCGATATATTGGACAGCCCCGCGTTTTTAAAGCTGCGCCGCGCCGTGCAGGACGCGCTGTAAAAACGAAAGGGAATCAAAATGCGGCCGCTTGAACTTTTGAGCGGTCGTTTTTCTGTATATTGGGGGCGATCACTGATCGCCCGATATGATATAAAACCATATGCATATAATGTTTTAAAACATACTAGGTGAAGCATCCATTCTTGGTTGCTCTTTTTTTTAGTCTTGCGCTACGACACCAAAACGAAGGATCGTCTTGCACTTTTCGGCAGCCACGCGCCTGAAATCCGACATGTATATCTCATGGTGCTGTTTGGATGTGCGTTTATACCCTTGCACATCGATGAAGTCATGCATTTTGCTGAACGTGATCGGCTCGTCATCAAACGCGCCGATATGCAGTGTCTGGCAGCAAAGCCCTTCGTTCAGCGTTTCCAGACGCACACGGTTGAGCGCCTCGTTGCCTTTCTTTTTGAGCTGCTCCTTACGGACGGCATCAAAAAGCTCCTGCGTCACAAACGGGGGCTGCTGAATCATCAGCGTCCAGACAAACGCGTCTTTGTTGGTGCCGTCAAAAGCAGTGCCTTCGGGCATAGTCCATAAGCCTTCAAGCGCGTTCACCTTATATTCAAAATACCTATCAGGAACGATGCCCTTTTTGGGCAGCATTTTGATGCCATACGAGATGGCATACAGAGCCCCGACGGCATCCTGAAAAGTCTGGCTCGTGTTCGGATCGCCCTGCCCATCTATCATGGCATACAAAAGAGGAGGCACCTTAATAATCTCGGGCTTCTTGGGGAAATACAGGAATTTTATCAGTGCTTTATAATCATCGGCGTTCATATTCATCTCCTCGCTGTTCTGCTTTCTAAATTTCGTCTTATTATAGCACGGGAAATATGACACCTATATGTCATGTTTTGGGCTATAGAAAAAAGCTCTAAAATATAATTCGTGGGCAAGACGGGTTGCACCCGCGCAGCCCACACCTTGCGGTTTTGCGCAGTTTCGAGTTTGAGAGGAACAAGCAAAACCGGTAAACTGGCGGAAAACCGTAGGTTTTTCGACAAGCTCAAATATGACACCTGTGTGTCATGTTCCTGTGAAATAACATTCTATTTCTTTGCGCCGCAGTGGGGGCAGTAAGCAAAGCTGGCATCGAATGCCGCGCCGCAGTGTGAACAGTGCGCAAACATGTCGTCAAAGCCGCCAAAGCCACTGGATAGCTTTTTGAGCCGTGAGAAATCGATGGTTGCCGCGGTTTTGAACTGCTCAGCGTATGAGGCGTCCGCCTCATAAAGCGCACTGCAGCAGCGCAGCTTTACATAGTAATGCCGGTTCCATCGAAAGGTGGGTATGAAAAATAGATGAAAATAGGTATAGTGCTCAAAAAACGATGCAGAAGTTAACTGCCCGCAACTTGGGCAGACTACATTAGAAAATTCCTTTATGGGCCGCTCTTTATCCTCGATGCCGAATATGCCGATAAAAAACACAAGCTGTACCTTCTTCAACGTAATTTTTATACAATTATACGGCTTATTTTGCACAAAGGGTAGAGCGACCAGACGTCTGTTTATGCGTTTGACACGCACCCTTGCAAGGCTTTGGTGATATTGCCGGTGAGCTTTTCGATATCGTTTTTACTGAGCTTGTAGGCAGAAGCTTTCTCCATTGTTGTCTTTTCACCCGACGCGATCAGATCGGCGATGTGCAAATCGGCATACGCGACGGGGGAGGCATCTGTTCTCTTTTTAAGTTCAGATGCAATCTTGGGGTTGGGGCCAAGCGCACCGCCGCTGATAGAAAAAAACGCGTACTTCTTTGAAATGGATTTGACATACTTTAGATACAAGCGAAGCGGCGAGGCGATTTTTCCCAGCCATATCGGCGCGAAAAAAAGCACGAGATCATACTTTTCAAGAGTTTGCGGAGCGGGCTGGCCCTTGGGTGACCGACCGAAGATCATGTCTCCAATAATCGTACCGTTCGTCCGCTTTCTTGCCTCGGTGATTTTTATATGCGGCGCCGAATAGTTTTTTGCGATTCTTTCTGCCAAAGCTTCATTGTTGCCTGTAAGTGAATAAGAGACAACTGCGATTTTCATGAGATACCTCCAAAAGAATTATTATATGACTCATATATGAGAGCCTTTAAAGCGCGTATTCGCTCGGTATAGGGTTAAAAAAGCTGCATTGTAGAGGGGCAACTGAATATGAATGAACATATTCAGATTCATTCATATTCCCGCTTGAAAAAAGGGCCTTTTTTGAGCCCTTCGCAGTCAGGGGCGCGTTGTCAACCCCTCAAATACAAGCTCTGTGATATGCTCCAAAAGCTCGGGGAAATATTCAAGTCCGATTTCTTCCTTGTGCGTATCGATATTAATGATAGCGGCGAAAATCATCATGATGGTTTTGCTGTCGATATCTTTTCTCATTTTTCCCTCGGTCTGCCACTTTTCCACAATCGCTAGAAAAGTGTCATACATGAAATCGACGGAGGTTATTCCATTCTCCTCGAGATAAATTTTTTCGATTTTATCAAAAACACTTTTGTTATACCACTCATTAAGAATCGGGTTTGATTGCATACCTTGTATATTGAGCCGTATCATTTGACTAACCACCATGATCGGCTCCTGATCCATATCCACAGACTGCATCATGCTTTTTTTGAGCTTGGTGTTTTCATCGAGATAGATGTCCATGAACAGCTTTTCCTTGGAAGAATAGTAGTTGTAAAAGGTGCCCACGGCCATTCCCGCCTGCTTGGTGATATCGGACACATTCGTATCTTTAAACCCCTTGCTGCTGAACAGTTCTTTTGCGCTTTTATAAATCTCTGCCTTTTTATCCTGCATAATCTCACCTTATATGAATGAATTACAAATGATTCATTCATATATTAGCATGACGCTTTCTCTATGTCAACATTTAAAAAAGTCTGGAAGCATTGCGGGAGAATGTGGTAAAGTATTAGTCGCTATGAAACATAAAGATTTGTTGATCGAAAATATACCTGCTGTTATTTGGGGAGACAGCTCAAGAAGGGTATTCATCGCTCTCCATGGAGACATGTCCCATAAAACGGATGATGCCATCGCCGTGTCTGCGCAGGAAGCCATATCAAAGGGCTATCAGGTATTAAGCTTTGACTTGCCCGAGCATGGCGACCGTAAACGTGAAAGCACACCATGCAAGGTTCAAAACTGCGTTCATGACCTTCATGCTATTATGCGTTACGCACGTTCGCATTTTAAGGATATCAGCCTGTTTGCTTGCAGCATGGGCGCTTATTTTAGCCTGCTGGCATACCCTCAAGAAGAGTTGAAACAAGCCTTGTTTCTTTCTCCAGTCGTGGACATGGAACTGATTATTAACAATATGATGATGGGTTTT
>JAEWQS010000114.1 GCA_023399095.1 Bacillota bacterium | reverse complement strand
AGAGCACCACATCTGGCACCAGCTCTTTGAGCCGCTGTTCGATGGGCACTGTGACCAGCCCTTTCATTCCTATGGTGCCGTCATCCGAGGCGATGTTGACCGTATCGCAAGCGCCAAAGTCGTTCTCACAATAGGCAAAGTCCTGTCCGCGATAGCCAAGAAACGCTTCATAGTGCCTGTCCGGCCATTTTTGTATCACGGTCAGCAGCGGCGCGATGCCCACACCCCCGCCGACAAGGAAAACTGTTTTATCCGTTGCTTTGAGATTAAACCCGCGACCCACGGGAATCACCGTCTCCACCATCGTGCCGACACACGCCTCTGACAGCGCACTCGTCCCCTTGCCTTTTATCTGATAGACGATCACCACGGTATGGCTGCCGGCGTCCACCACATTGAGGCTGATGGGTCGTCCCAGCAGCAGCTCGGGATGATCCGGCACCTTGACATGCGCAAACTGGCCCGGCACAAAATGCACAAGGTCGGCATCCGGGCAGTACAGCGCCATGCGGTATATGCCGTTTGCGATTTTTTCGTTGATTTTGATTTCTGCACTGACGTATTTTAACATGTTGACTCCTGTATATCTGTGAGGCTCAGCGGCACGATGTCCGCATCCGTTTTCCCTGATTTCATGCTTTGCAGCAGCACTCGCGCAGTATCCAGCGACGTGATGCAGGGAATTCGATGCTCCACCGCCATGCGCCGCAGCTTAAACCCGTCGCGCTCAGCGCGGCGTCCTCTGGTGGGCGTGTTGAGAATCAGCTTGAGCCGCCCGCTTTCAAACAACCCTTGAATACCGCTTGGGTCTTTTGCGAGCTTGGACACCGTATTCGCGGCCACAAAGTTAAAGTTTAGCACATTGGCCGTGCCATGTGTCGCGTATATATCGTAGCCTAAGTAATCCAGCACCGCCGCAATCGGTATCAGCTCCTGCTTGTCGTTGTCCGCGACAGTTAAAAACACAGCGCCCCGTTCCTTGGGCAGCGCCATGCCCGACGCAATCAGCCCTTTGAGCAGCGCTTCCGAATAATCCTCGGATATGCCAAGCACCTCGCCTGTAGACTTCATCTCGGGCCCCAGCCCCACCTCCACAAGCGGCAGCTTCTCAAACGAAAACACCGGCACTTTCACCGCCGTGATGCGGCGCTTGGGATATAGCCCTGTGCCGTATCCCATTTCGGCAAGCGGCTGCCCGAGCGAAGCACGCACCGCGAGATCAATCATGGGCACGCCCGTGACTTTGGAAATGTAGGGCACGGTGCGCGAGGAACGCGGGTTCACCTCGATCACATAGATCTCGCCGCCCGATATCACGTATTGGATATTGACGATGCCGCGCACATCCAGCGCCAGCGCCAGCCGCCGCGTGATATCGATCAGCTCGCTTTGCTGTTTGTCCGATATTGTGTGAGCGGGATAGACGGATATCGAATCGCCCGAATGAACACCCGCACGTTCGATATGTTCCATGATGCCAGGGATAAGCACATCCTTGCCGTCGCTGATGGCATCCACCTCGAGCTCTAAGCCTGTCATATATTTATCGACGAGCACCGGATGCTCCTGCTCGTGCCGTCCGATGATGCACATGTATTCGCGTATATTGTCCTCGCTGTAGGCGATTTCCATGCCCTGTCCACCCAACACATATGACGGACGCACAAGCACCGGATATCCAAGTGCTTCCGCGGCCTGTACAGCCTGCTCTTCCGTGAACACAGTGCGCGCCTTGGGGCGGCGGATATTCAGCGATTCGAGCAATGCTTCAAACTCCTTGCGATCCTCCGCGCGGTCAATGCTTTTCAGCGCCGTGCCGATGATCTTATACCCCATCTCCTGAACAGATTTGGCAAGCTTGATGGCGGTCTGTCCGCCGAACTGCACGATCACGCCCTCAGGGCGCTCCTGTGCCAGCACGTTCGCCACGTCTTCGGGCGTGAGCGGCTCAAAGTAAAGCCGATCAGAGGTGTCAAAGTCCGTGGATACCGTTTCGGGGTTGTTGTTGATAATCACCGTATCATAGCCCGCTTTTTTAAGCGCCCAAATGCAGTGCACGCTGCAATAATCGAACTCGATGCCCTGTCCGATCCGTATCGGCCCCGAGCCTAAAACCACGATTGTTTTATTCGTCGGCGTCGTCGCCTCGTTTTCCTCATCGTATGTGGAGTAATAATACGGGCTCACCGCGTCAAACTCCGCGCCACATGTATCCACCATTTTAAACGCGGGGCGAATGCCCAGCGACAGCCGCAGGCTTGCGATCTCGCTTTCGCTCTTTCCCGTGAGCCGCGCGATGGCACTGTCTGCAAAGCCCATTCTTTTGGCGCGTTTGAGCGTATCGTAAACAAGCGCTTCACCTTTTTTAAACGCTTCTTCTAGGTCAATAATGGCTTTAAACTTGTTTAAATACCAGAAATCGATCTTGGTTAAATCGTGGATGCGGTCTATGGATATGCCGCGACGCAATGCTGCGGCAACAAGGAAAATGCGTTCATCGTCCTGCTCGAGTATACGTGTAATGAGCGCATCATCGTCAAGCGCATCCGCGAACGGAAAATACAGCGAATCGAGTTTAAGCTCGAGGGATCGCACCGCTTTTAAAAATGCGCTCTCGAAATTGGAGCCAATCGCCATCACCTCGCCCGTCGCCTTCATGCGTGTGCCGAGCTGCTTGTTGGCGGTGGTGAATTTGTCAAACGGCCAGCGCGGAAACTTGACGACCACATAATCGAGCGTGGGCTCAAAGCACGCAAACGTCTTGCCCGTCACGCCGTTTTTGATCTCGTCGAGTCCGTAGCCCACGGCGATCTTGGCCGCAATCTTGGCGATCGGATATCCCGTGGCTTTGGAGGCGAGTGCCGACGAACGGCTCACACGCGGATTCACCTCGATGACATAATACGTCATACTGTCTGTGTCCAGCGCATACTGCACATTACAGCCGCCCTGAATTTCCAGCGCGTTAATGATCTTAAGTGAAGCGCTGCGGAGCATCTGATATTCCGCGTCGCGCAGCGTCTGAGACGGCGCGACAACAATGCTGTCCCCTGTGTGGATGCCCACGGGATCGATGTTCTCCATGTTGCAGACGGTGATGCAGTTGCCCTTGGCGTCGCGGATCACCTCGTATTCAATCTCTTTGAAGCCCGCTACGCTTTTCTCGATGAGCACCTCACCCACACGGCTTGCCGAAATGCCGCTCTTGCATATCTCAACCAGCTCTTCTTCGTTTACCGCGATACCGCCGCCCGTGCCGCCCAGTGTATACGCAGGCCGCACAATCAGCGGATATCCATGAACTTCGGCAAACGCCAGTGCCTCGCCCGGCGTCTTGGCAATGATGCTCTCGATAATGGGCTCATTAATATCATTCATCAGCGTTTTAAACGCTTCTCTGTCTTCGGCTTTTTTGATGGACTCGGCGTTGGTGCCGAGCATCTTCACATTAAGCTCATTCAGCACGCCGCTCTCAAACAGCTCCATCGCGAGATTCAGCCCCGTCTGTCCGCCCAGTGTGGCGAGCATGCTGTCGGGACGCTCTTTTTTAATGATGTTCGTGATCACAGGTACGGTGAGCGGCTCGATATACACCCTGTCGGCAAGCTCCGGATCGGTCATGATGGTTGCGGGGTTGGAGTTGATCAGCACCACCTCGATGCCCTCCTCGCGCAGCGCCTGACAGGCCTGCGTACCCGCGTAGTCAAACTCGGCGGCCTGCCCGATCACGATTGGGCCGCTGCCGATTACCAGCACCTTTTTGATATCGTTATTTTTTGGCATGCGCGTCCCTCATACGGCCTAAGAACTCGTCAAACAGATAAGCGGTATCTTCCGGGCCGGGCGCCGCTTCGGGATGAAACTGCACCGTAAACATGTCCTGCTCTTTATAGCCGATGCCCTCCACCGTGCCGTCGTTCCAGTTGCGGTGGCTCACTTCACAGCAAACCGGCAGCGTGTCCTCTATTACGGTATAGCCGTGGTTCTGGGATGTGATATAGACACGGTCTTTGCTTAAATCCTTCACGGGATGGTTGGCGCCACGATGTCCGTATTTAAGCTTCTCTGTATCGGCACCCATGGCTAGCGCCAGCAACTGATGCCCAAGGCATATGCCGAAGATCGGCTTTTTGCCGATAAGCTTCTTTAGGTTTTCAATGACCTCGATGTTCTCTTTTGGGTCTCCGGGTCCGTTGGTCAGCATGATGCCGTCAAAGCCGCCCGCGAGTATCTCCTCGGCGCTTGTTTTCGCCGGGAACACGGTCACCTTACAGCCGCGCTTTTCCAGACTGCGCACGATGTTTTTCTTGAGACCAAAATCCATCACAGCCACCTTCAAGTCGCCGTCGCAATGCTCATACTTTTCTTTACACGTGACCCGATTGACGGGCATATCGCACACATAGCCGCGCATACTTTCAAGCTGCTCCGCCGTGGGCTCGCCCTGCGTAATGATGCCGCGCATCGTGCCTTTTTCGCGGATGATACGCGTCAAGGCGCGCGTATCAATACCGCACAAACCCACAATGCCGCTCTTCGCAAGGTATTCGCTAAGATCACCTTCGCTGCGCCAGTTGGAGGGTTGGTTGCAAACCTCGCGCGCGATAAAGCCGCTCACCTGCGGTTTTGCTGACTCCGGGTCAATCTCGTTCACGCCGTAGTTACCGATCAGCGGGTATGTCATCGTAACGATCTGCCCGCAATAGGACGGGTCGGTCAGCACCTCCTGATAACCCGTCATGCCCGTGTTGAACACGACCTCGCCGACGACATCAGCGTTTGCGCCAAAGCTTTGACCCTCAAAGCGTGTGCCGTCTTCTAAAGTGAGTATTGCCATGGTTTCCCCTCTCTTGAAATCTATAAATCTATGCCACGTCTTGATAACGCAGACATTATATCCTGTTTCATATCCAATACGAACGCACGCGCCGCCTGCGGCGCGTTCAGATGCGCGTATTTTTCCTTTTTATAAGCCAGCAGCAGCCCGCGCGACGCATTGACCACCGCGCCAAGACCGTTTTCATCGAAGTTGACCGCAATATCGTCCGCCCCTGCACCCTGTGCACCATAGCCCGGCACAAGGAAGAACGTGGTTGGGATACGCTGGCGCAGTTTATGCGCTTCTGAGGGATAGGTCGCGCCCACGACGCCCCCCACCGAACTGTACCCGCTTTTGCCGATATACGGCTCGCCCCAAAGCTTGACCTTGTCTGCCACAGCTTCATAGAGCTTTTTGCCGCCCACGTTTAAGTCCTGAAACTCGCCGCCCGACGGGTTAGACGTTTTGACAAGCACGAATATGCCCTTGCCTGTCATGTCACACGCTTCGAGAAACGGCTGAATACCGTCGATGCCAAGATATGCGTTGACGGTCAGAAAACCCGCTGGGCTGTTTATCAAGTGCGCCTCCGCATAAGCCTTGGCGGTTGAACCGATGTCGTTTCTTTTCGCGTCCGCGATCACGATAAGCCCTTTATCGCTTGCGTATTTCATCGTATCCAGGAAGCATTGGAACCCTTCGGCGCCATATTGCTCGTAATACGCCGCCTGCACCTTGACAGACGGCACAATGTCCGCAATTGCGTCTATTATATCACAGTTGAATTGGTACACATACTTTGCTTTTTCACAGTTTGTCAGTTCGTCGGCAGTGGATTCATACTCGGGCGTCAAGTAGCCGTATTCGGTGTCCAGCCCCGCGCATACGGGACATTGTGTGTCTTTGATCGCACGGCACAGTTTGTCTATTTGCATGACTGACCTCCATTATACACAAGCCGTCCGTCCACGATCGTGTGCGTCACGACGCCGCGCAGCGCACAGCCGATAAACGGTGAGTTCTTACCTTTGGAAACAAGGCTCTGCTCCGTCAGCGTGTATTGGGCATTCATGTCTGCAACCGTTATATCGGCGGGCACGCCTTCTTTGATCACACCGCCCGGCTTGCCGATGATGCTTGCGGGATTGACGCTGAACAATGCGGCTAGCTTGTCCTTATCCTGTGTCAGGTTGGTCACCGCGAGTGAGAATGCGGTCTCAAAGCCGGAGATGCCGAATGCCGCGAGGGCGAACTCAGTGTTCTTCTCGTCCTTGTGGTGCGGCGCGTGATCCGTCGCGATCGCGTCGATGGTACCGTCCATCAGCGCTTCCTTGACAGCCGCGACATCGTCGCTCGTCCTAAGCGGCGGGTTTACCTTGGTGCGCGCGTCGTAACTTGTGCACCAGCTGTCGTCCGCCGAAAAGTAGTGCGGCGCGCTTTCGCAGGTCACATTGACACCGCGCTGCTTGGCGGCGCGAATCAACGTGATGCCGCCGCGTGTGGACACATGCTGGATGTGCACGCACAGCCCGTAGCTTTCCGCAAGTATCAGATCCCGCGCGATCATCGTTTCTTCGGCAGCTCGCGGTATACCGGGCAACCCTAAGATCGTGGAATTGAGGCCTTCATTCATCACGCCTTTGCCCTTTAAATCAAGGCATTCCTCATGCGCCATGATGATCGAACCGAACGTCTGCGCGTACTGCATCGCCGAGAGCATCACCGCGCCGCTGTCAATTGGGTGTCCGTCGTCCGAAAACGCGATGCAGCCCATATCGGTAAGCTCACCCATCTCTGTGAGTTCCCTGCCTTTAAGCCCCTTTGTGGCCGCACCCACCGGATATACCTTTGTGGCTGCGCTTTTTGCCTTGGCAAGCACCAGCGCGCATACCGCAGCATTATCCAAAGCGGGCACCGTGTTTGGCATGCAGCAGATGGCGGTGTAGCCACCCTTTGCCGCCGCGCGCGTGCCCGACGAAATATCTTCCTTGTATTCCTGCCCCGGTTCTCTTAAGTGGCAGTGCATATCGATAAAGCCGGGGAAAACTGTCTTACCCGATACATCGATGGTTTCGTCAGCACTGCCCACATCTGTGCCGATGGCTTTGATGCGATCACCTTCTATGAGTATATCCAAACAGCCCTTTTTTTCTCCGGCCGGGTTCACGACCTCGCCGCCGCATAATTTAAGCGTCTTCATTCTTCCTCCTCGTGAGCAGATACAGCAGCGCCATTCTGACTGCCACACCGTTTGTCACCTGCTCGTTGATCACCGAGTTGTCTGCATCCACAACCGCGCTGGAAAGCTCCACGCCGCGGTTCACCGGGCCGGGATGCATAATCAGCACATCCTTGCCGCACCATCTTTCCAGCGTATCCTCATTCACGCCAAAATAGTTGTGGTATTCACGCAGTGTCGATAGAAAAGCGCCTTCCAGCCGCTCTTTTTGTATGCGCAGCCCCATTACCACGTCTGCGCCTTTCAGCGCTTCCTCAAGGCTGGTGGTCACGCGTGCTCCCATCGTCTCGATGCCAAACGGCATCAGCGTTTGAGGCGCGCAGAGCGTGACATTCGCGCCCAGCTTTTTGAGCCCCCAGAGATTGCTTCTCGCTACGCGGCTGTGCCAGATATCACCGATTATGGACACATTAAGCCCCTTTAAGTCGCTGCCGAAGCGCTCCCGCATCGTGAACATATCAAGCAGTGCCTGAGTGGGATGCTCATGCATACCGTCTCCCGCGTTGATCACGCTGCCCGAGAAATTGTCTCCAAGCAGCTTGGGCGCCCCCGCGTGAGGATGGCGGATGATAATCACGTCCGTCTCCATCGCCTCAATCGTGTAGCCGGTGTCCAGTAGCGTTTCGCCCTTGGCCACGGAGCTGGATGACACGCCAAGGTTGCTGAACGTCGCGCCCAAAAACTTGGCCGCAAGCTCGAAGCTCAAGCGCGTGCGCGTGCTGTTTTCATAGAACAGCGCCACCACAGATTTGCCCTGCATATGGGGCATCTTTTTGGCGCTTTGCTGCAAGTAGGCCTTCATCGTCGCGGCGGTATCGAGTATGTATGTGATTTCCTCCGCTGGCATGTCGTACAGGCCGATCAAATCTTTTTGTGACAAATGCATAGTTTCTTTTCCTTTTTTAAAAGGAGCGGATGAATCCGCTCCTTAATCGTTCGTTACGCTTTTTCCTTTTTGATATCGAATTTTTCCGGCAGCACCGCATTGAGTATGATACCGGCCAGCGCCGCAAGCGCCACGCCCGACACCGTGAAGCTTTCACTCACCGGAATCGTGACGCCGATACCCACAACCAATGTGATGGAGAGTATCAGCAGGGTCCGGCTGCTTGTGAAATCCACTTTGGCTTCCGCCATTGTGCGGATACCGATGGACGCGATCATACCAAACAGCACAATGCTCATGCCGCCGATGATGGGCCCCGGTATCGTCTGCAGGAAAGCCCCGAAGTAGCCGATGACCGAAAGCACGATGGCATAACAGGCCGCAAGCCGCAATATCTGCGGGTTGTAATTTTTGGTCACCGCGAGCACGCCTGTGTTTTCGCCGTAGGTTGTGTTGGCAGGGCCGCCAATGAGGCCCGCAAACATCGTTGCTATGCCGTCACCGATCAATGTGCGGTGCAGACCCGGATCATCAAAGAAGTTCTTGCCGACAACCGCACCGTTGGTGGTGACATCGCCAAGATGCTCCATAAATGTCGCGATAGAAATCGGCGCCATAATGAGTATCGAGCTTGCGCTGAATTTGGGCAAATGGAAGTTCGGAAGCTGAATGATCGAAGCGGTTTCAAACGGAGAGAAATTCATGAGCGCCGTTGTTCCTTCCGGAACAGGCACAAAATTGTGGAGCAATACCGCCACTAAATACCCGACAGCCAGTCCGCAAAGTATGGGCAGTAGCTTGAAAAAGCCCTTAATGAATATCGATACGATCACAACCGTGAACACAACTGACGCTGCGACAACCCATTTCGTCCATAGGAGCCCGCCGACAAAATCAGCCGTGATGTCATTAAATATGACTGTGGGTGCCAGCGTCAAGCCGATGACGATGATAACCGGGCCGGTCACAATAGCCGGAAATAGCTTCTTGATGCGATCGGGGCCCATTACCTTAGCGAGCAGCGCGAACAGCAGATAGCACGCACCTGCGGCCATGATCGCGCCTGTGGCGTATTCCTTGCCCTCGTTTTGTACCACAAAAGTGATCGCTGTCATAAACGCAAAGCTTGACCCTAAGAAAACAGGCACCTTGCGCTTGGTGATGAAGTGAAAGATCAATGTGCCGCCGCCAGCAGCAAACAGTGCGACAGCAGGGTCGAGCCCTGTGATTGCGGGGACAACGATCGTGGCACCGAACATGGCAAACATGTGCTGCAAGCCAAGCACCAATTTTGCACCCCATCCTTGTTTGACTTTTTCCATAATACCCTCCATATAAAATGATGTCGTTTTCCCTATAAAAAAGCCTTATCGCACCGATAAGGTTTAAACAGGCAAATCATTGATAACAACGTTGTCCATATCATCAAATTCCTTGACATGGACGCTGACAACTTCGTTTTTCGATGTGGGAATATTTTTTCCTACATAGTCGGCCCGAATGGGAAGCTCTCTGTGACCCCTGTCCACAATCACGGCCAATTGAATGAAGTTGGGTCTGCCCAAATCCATCAATGCATCCAGAGCGGCCCTTGCTGTGCGTCCCGTATACAGCACGTCATCACAAAGCACCACCGTTTTTTTATTGATATCAAACGCAATATCCGTTCCTTTGATCACCGGATGGTCTGCCAGCAAAGAAAGGTCGTCACGGTAAAATGTGATGTCCAGCGTGCCGATGTCTACACAGATGCCCTCAAAATCGTTGATATACGCCGCAATACGCTTCGCAATGGGCACGCCGCGCCGATGAATGCCAATCAGCGCCACATCCTTTGCACCCTTGTTTTTCTCGATGATCTCATGCGCGATACGCTTTAATGCCCGGTCGAGCGCAACCTCGTCCATGATGAGCGCCTTGTCCATCTTCGCACCGTCCTCTCATTTTTCGTATCACACCCAAAAAGCGATGCTTTTCGGAGGCTTCGTAATCAAAAAAGCCTTGCACATGGCAAGGCTTAATTAGCATAAAAATACTCAAACCTTGCCGGACTCTCTGGACCGAATTAAAGGTGATCTACTGATAAAACAGTATCATATGCCGCCCGGTTTGTAAAGAGCAAACATGGACAAACCGGGCAGTTTTTTTAATTCTAAGTTGGTCTTCTTACGCTTCTTTTGCGAGCAGGCTTTTGCGGTGATGGCAAAGCGCGATATACGCGGTTTCATCCACTTCGCGGATAATCGTCTCAAGCTCTTCATCGCCAAAAGCGGTGGTTCGACCGGCGGCGAATTCTTTGTCCACCTCAGTTTTTATCGTAATCACAAGCGGTTCCTGCTTGCCCATTGCTGAATCGCCTTTAAGCTTGAAATGCGCGTTGATCCAGTGCGCAATGCCTGCAAGCCCCGAATGGGCATCCACTGCCACCGTCACCGGACGGTTAAGCAGCTTTTCCGTGTTGAATATGTTGTATATCTCCTCGTCCTTCAAAAGGCCGTCCGCATGAATGCCCGCACGTGTCGAGTTGAAATTACGTCCCACAAAAGGTGTTCTCGGGCCGATCTCGGTGCTTAGCACATTTTCAAAGTATTCACCCAACTCGGTGATCACGGAAAGATCCATGCCGTCTGTCGTACCTTTGAGGCCGCAGTATTCCATCACCATCGCCTCTATCGGACAGTTACCTGTACGTTCACCGATACCCAGCACAGAGCAGTTGACCGACGACGCACCATAAAGCCATGCCGTGGCCGAATTTGTCACGACTTTATAGAAGTCGTTATGACCGTGCCATTCAAGCAGCTCAGACGGGAATCCGGAGTATTGATGCAGGCCGTAAACGATACCCTGTACACTGCGCGGCAGTGCCGCGCCCGGATATGTGATGCCGTAGCCTAAGGTGTCGCACATGCGGATCTTGATGGGCACACCTGTATTCTGCATGATCTTCATGAGCTCATCCGCGAACGGAATGACGAAACCATAGTAATCAGCACGCGTGATATCCTCAAAGTGGCAGCGAGGTTTGATACCATAATCGATTGCCATTTTAACGATGCCTAAGTATTTCTCCATCGCCTGTTTGCGGGTTAAGTTCATCTTTTTAAAGATGTGATAATCCGAACAGCTCATAAGGATGCCTGTTTCCTTGATGCCGAACGCTTTGGCAAGCTCAAAATCCTTCTGGCTGGCGCGAATCCACGCGGTAACCTCGGGGAACTCATAGCCAAGATCAAGACACGCTTGCAGCGCTTCCTTATCTTTCTGTGTATACACAAAGAATTCGCTCTGACGAATGAGGCCCTTTGGCCCACCAAGTCGGTGCAGCATTTTGTAGACATCGATAACCTGTTTCACCGTAAACGGTGTGCGCGACTGCTGTCCATCGCGAAACGTGGTATCCGTGATCCATATATCCTCAGGCATGCGCATGGGAACAACGCGATGGTTAAATGCGATCTTGGGTACCGATTCATAATCAAACATATCGCGGAAAAGCTGAGGCTCCTCCACATTCTGAAAAGAAAACTTGTAGTCGTTCTCCTGTAGCAGGTTCCATCTGGTGTCAATACTCCTCATATCATCACCTTTCATATCTCTATCCCCTTTCATGGCTTAAGCACCGAAACAAATTCCTTAATTCTCTCAAGTCCCTTTTTCATATTCTCTTCACTTACAGCATAGCTGAGGCGCACATAATTGTCTGCACCAAATGCCACGCCGGGCACCACAGCTGTCAACGTTTGCTCAAGCAACAGCTCCGAAAACGCTAACGAACCTGTGATCTCGATGCCGTCATATTTCTTCCCGATCAGGCTCGATATATTCATCATGACATAGAACGCACCGCCGGGCACCTCACAGGATACGCCGTCGATATCGTTGATAAGGCCGCACAGCAGCTTGCGGCGCTTGTCAAAGACCTCTTTCATGTGCTTCACCTGATCCTGCGGGCCCTCAAGCGCTTCAATGCTGGCATACATCGCAATGGAGTTCGGGTTGGACGCCGCATGAGATTGGTAAGCGCCCATCACCTTTGCAAGCTCGCGCACACTGGCGGTATATCCGATACGCCAGCCTGTCATTGCGTATGTTTTGGACATACCATTGACGAGAATGGTCAAATCCTTTATTTCTTTGCCCAAAGACGCGATGCTGACATGCTCGCCTTCATAGATTAGCTCATCATAAATCTCGTCGGATACGACATAAATACCGGCTCCTACCGCCACCTTGGCAATCTGTTCAAGCTCGCTTCGCGTATAAACGCAGCCGCAGGGGTTAGAGGGCGAGTTGAGAATCAATGCTTTTGTTTTATCTGTTATTGCGGCACGAATCTGATCCGCTGTCGCCTTAAAGCTTTCGTCCGTTTCAATGTACACCGGAACGCCGTCCGACATAAGCACGAGTTCAGGATATGTGAGCCAATATGGCGCAGGGATAATGACCTCATCACCGGGATTCAAAATAGCGGCAAAAACATTAAATAATGAATGTTTTGCGCCATTTGAGACGATAATATCTTCGGGTGCATATTCAAGACTATACTTGTTTTTAAGCCGCTTTGCAATCGCGGTGCGCAGTTCCATTGATCCGCACGCGGGTGTATAGCGCGTAAGCCCCATATCAAGCGCCTTTTTAGCGGCATTCTTTATGTTCTCTGGCGTGTCAAAATCGGGCTCGCCCGCGCCAAAGCCCACGACATCCCGGCCTTCCTGTTTAAGCTTTTTGGCCATCGCAGTAATTTTAAGCGTTGCCGAGGGCGCTATGTTACTTGCTTTTTTAGATAATATCATAATAAAACCTCCATTGGTTTATCTCATTTTGCATATTATTTAATCAAAACCTTCATTTGATTGTATGATATCATATTATATTCGGCTTTACAACTAGATTTGAATGATTTTTTGCATGATTGTAAAAATAATATTGCATCAGCGTCATTGTCTCAGGTTTCACACATTCAGATATCTTCTTTCATATATTCAATATTAGGAGGGATCGTTATGAAACAATTCACATTGCTCTATGGCGATAGCTGCGGATATTGCAAAAAGGCCAAAATGTTCCTTAAACGGGCATTGGATACGCATCCAAAATACCTTTCCCTTGATATACAATATATTAATGATGAGAGTGAGCAAGCTCAGCCATTTCGACATGAGCTTATACCCGCATTTTACTGCGGCGGCGTGTTGTTCTTTGAGGGCAATCCAAGCATGGATATCGTCATGGCTGCGTTAAATGATTGCTATGACACAGACGGACAAACGACTGAATAAAACGGAACCAAAATGTTTGTCCGCCGGAGCACAATGCTCCAGCCTTTATATTTTTGATCGTCGGAGCAATATAAATTAGAAAAAAATAATTCAATATTTGCAAATCTCAATTTTGGCATTTATATATGACAAAAGTATGAATAACCGCTCTATCCCTTGATAATTAAGTGTAGTCATATTAAAATGTCCAAAAAAGGGAGGGATAGGCTATGTCAAGTTTTGTTATCGGCACATGTTCCACATCTGACTTACCCAAGTCTTATATTGAGAAACACGAATTACTCATATTGAAGTTTTCGTATATGATCGACCACAAGGAATATAAGGACGGAGATATGGATACCAAAACGTTCTTTGATTTAGAACGTGACGGCAAGCTGCCCACCACATCACAGCTCAATCCCGCAGATATCATCCCGGATTTTGATAAGATACTTTCCTCGGGTAAAGACCTGTTGTATATCGCTTTTTCCTCCGGTTTGTCCGGAAGCTACAACAATTTGAATCTGGTCGCCCAGGATATGCGCAGCAAATACCCCGACCGCAAGATCGTCGTGATTGATTCGCTTTGCGCTTCGCTCGGGCAGGGTCTGCTTGTGGATTATGCGGTGAAAATGCGCGACGAAGGAAAATCCATTGATGAGGTCGCCATGTGGGTGGAGACCAACAAACTGGGGCTCAACCACTGGTTCACTGTGGACAGCTTAAGCCATCTGCGCCGAGGCGGACGCGTGACAGGCGCGGCGGCGTTTGTGGGAACCCTGCTTCACATCAAGCCGGTGCTTAATGTGGACTACGAAGGCCATCTTATCCCACGGGAAAAGGAAC
Source organism: Bacillota bacterium (assembly GCA_023399095.1). Lineage (GTDB taxonomy): Bacteria > Bacillota > Clostridia > Christensenellales > SZUA-584 > SZUA-584. The sequence continues at coordinate 27,730 of JAEWQS010000114.1, read as the reverse complement.
AGGGCAGGAAACGCGCGCTCAAATGCCTGCTCGAGAAAATGGAAGAGTATATATATAAACCGGAAGGCCAGCCCATATTTATCAGCCATGGTGACGACCTAGAGGCTGCGGAAAAGCTTGCTTCGATGATCAAAAATCGTTTCCCGGAGATTGGCGAGATTATGCTAAACCCATTAGGTGCGGTAGTCGGCGCTCATGCGGGTCCCGGCACAATTGCTCTGTTCTTTATGGGCAAATCGAGATAGCAAATATCGTTTTGAAGGCTTCGGAGTTCCGGAGTCTCAGTATGTCGATAAACTTCATTTTGTCATACCGAGCTTGTCGACTACGGTAGTGGACTGGAATCCCATGAAAAGTGATTTGTAAAAGGGATTCCTCAGTCGCTTACGCTCCATCGGAATGACATAAGTAACTTTTTCGACAAACTCAAGGCTTCGGAGATTCCGAAGCCTTTTCATATTTGTCCCCGTCCACTCATATATTTGAAGGAGAGTCCAAGGAAACACTGATTAAACGAGCCAATGAATCAGTGCATCCCAAACAAATACGGAGGAGAAATATGAGATACTCACGAATGATGTCCCAGCCGCCCAAAAAGAAAAACCGATATGGCAATCTGATACTGGTGGCGATTATACTCGGCATCACCGTCTATTTTGTGTCTGCGGGTGCGGCAGGCGGATGGCTTGCCGAAAATGTGATCAACCCCGTCTTCAACAGCGACCCCACAGCCGTCGCTGCGACGCCCGGAGAGACATTCATCCCCGCCGCAACGGAAAGCGCTGCACCGTCGGGCACTGTTCAGGCTGTCAGTCTGCCGGAAACATCAGGAGAGCGTGCCGAAGAACAGATTACAGTGAACAGCATTGCATTATACACGCTGCAGGCCGGCGCATTTGCGGATGAGGCCAACGCCAAAACGGCCGCAGCCGAGATCATTATGCGGGGCGGAGCGGGCTTTGTCGCGTACGATGGCAACCTTTACCGCGCGCTCATCGCCGGGTATACGAGTGAAACGGATGCGCAGAGCGTAAAGACAGAGCTGGATGCACAGGGCGTTGTCAGTACGGTTTTTAAGCTCGAATCGGGTGCGCTTGAGTTTAAGGTGGGTGCCGAACAGACCCAGATTGATGCCATCAAATCCTGCTTTGCGCTCGTGTCCGATACGGTGAAAAATTTACAGCAGATCATTTATGACGCTGACAAGGGCACCAATGTGGACGATAAACTCACTGCGCTTAAAGCCAATGCACATACCGTGGTGGATAATTACAAGAGCATTGTCACTTCGCAAACCGACACGACGAAAAAATTAACCGCATATATGGATCGTTTTTGCACCGTTCTTGATAACATTCCTTTATCCACAGGTGTCACAGCCGTAGATTTTTCCTCCGGTTTGAAGTATAATATCATCGGCATCGTTGTCGATTATTCGACATTCTTAAACGAATTAAGCAGTTAAACAACGGAGGACTTATATGACAATAGCGCAAGCAGCCGCTGCCTTGGGGGCCACCCCGGTTTGCGGTGAAGAAAATCTGGACAAGCCCTTAAGCTCGGGCTGCGGAGCCGATCTCATGAGTGACGTACTGGCTTTCGCCAAGCATGGCAGCATACTATTAACCGGCATGGTGAACCAACATGTGATTCGGACAGCAGAAATGCTCGACGTGCTTTGCATTGCTTTTGTGCGCGGGAAAAAGCCCACCGAGGACATCTGTGAGCTCGCCAGGCAAACAGGCGTGACTCTTCTTTGCTGTGACTACACATTATACGAGGCGTGCGGTCGGCTCTACGCAACCGGTCTTCCTCCATGCAGCAGGTTATAGCCTATGTCAGATGTTTTCAAGGAATCTTTCGATATCACAGCCGGTGATTTTGCGTCGGCAGGCGAAGCCTCGGCAAAAATCAAAAGCATATTAAGGATGATCGGCATTGACCCTGCGCTGAGCCGCCGCGTCACTATCGCGTCGTACGAAGCCGAGCTCAACATGATCATACACAGTCACGGCGGTGTGATGTCGGTGGAGATTTCCCCCGATGCCATTGCGCTTTGCTGTGAGGATACGGGGCCCGGCATCGCCGATATTGATATGGCCATGCGAGAGGGCTATTCCACAGCGTCGTCCGATGTGCGCATGATGGGCTTTGGTGCCGGCATGGGGCTTCCCAACATGAAAAAAAACAGCGACGATTTCTCTATCCGTTCGGATACAAACGGGACGTGTTTGAATATGCGTTTCAACATTAACTAATGAACCACTTATTATTAATGAAGGAGTGGTATCAAAAGGCGGCGTAACATGAATACCTATTTTCATTCGGTGCGGCTCGACCGCGATAAGTGCAAGGGCTGCACCAACTGCATCAAGCACTGCCCCACCGAAGCCATTCGCGTGCGTGGCGGAAAAGCACAGATTATCGCGGAGCGTTGCATCGACTGCGGTGAATGCATCCGTGTTTGTCCTTACCACGCGAAAATCGCTTATACCGATCCTTTTTCGGGCATTGGGAATTTCAAGTACAAAATCGCATTGCCCGCACCCTCGCTCTATGGACAGTTCAAAAATCTGTCCAGCATCGATCGCGTGGTGATGGGCCTTAAGCTTATGGGCTTTGATGACGTATACGAGGTGGCGCGCGGCGCGGATATTGTGAGCTGCGCGATTCAGGAGAAAATACAGGAAAAGAAAAACCTGCCCATCATCTCTTCGGCGTGTCCGGCGATCGTGCGGCTGATACAGGTTCGATTTCCCAATCTCATCGACAACATCATCGACCTGCTGTCTCCAATGGAGGTGGCCGCCTCGGTGGCCAAACGCGAGTATGCCAAAAAATACGGCGTCAGTCAAAAGGATATCGGGACATTCTTTATTACGCCCTGCCCTGCCAAAATGACAAGCATCAAGAACCCTTATGGCATTGAAAAGAGCAGCGTGGACGGCGCATTTTCCGTCATCGATATATACGGCTTGCTCGCGGGTCAGCTCAAAAAGCCCGGCATCGTCACGTCCGAAGGCGCAACAGCATCGGTATATGGCGTGGGTTGGGCAAATTCGGGCGGCGAAGCCGTAGCCGCGGGCATCACCAATTCACTCGCCGTGGACGGAATCGACAATGTGATCAAGGTGCTTGAGGAGATTGAAAACTTAAAGCTTACCGATCTGCAGTACTTCGAAGGACTTGCATGTCCCGGCGGCTGTGTCGGCGGGCCTCTCACATTTGAAAACCCGTATGTGGCACGCACGCGCATCAAAACGCTGTCCGCCAAGATACAGAATGCGGGCCCGTCCTGTGACTATGCACAGAAGTATATCGATGACGGTACGGTCAATTTCCGCCAGCCCGTCAAGGCGCGGCCTGTGATGAAAATCGATGCGGATATGGTCACAGCGATGAAAAAGCTCGAAGCGATTGAGGAAATCGCCAAGCGCCTGCCGGGCCTTGATTGCGGATCGTGCGGTTCTCCCTCGTGCCACGCGATGGCGGAGGATATCGTCCTGGGTGACGCTAAGGAGATGGATTGCGTGTTTAAGCTGCGTGACAAGGTTACCAGCCTTGCGGAGCAAATGGTGGAGCTTACGGGTAAAGACAAAACAGGAGACAGATAAATGACAGTCAAAGACATAATAATTCAAACTAACTGGAAAGTGCTCTCGGGCGGCGCAGAAGAAACCATTTCTTCCGCTTATATATGCGACCTGCTAAGCTGTGTGATGGCACACGCTCAAAGCGGCACCGCTTGGGTCACCGTGCAGGCTCACCTTAACGTGGTCGCTGTGGCGGCGCTCACAGGCTGCGCCTGTGTGATCGTTCCTGAAAATATCGCCGTCTCGGAGGAAACGCTGGCAGCCGCACGCGACAAGGATGTCACGATCATCAGCGCACCTTGTACCTCATATGGCGCTGCGCTTGTGCTTAACAAGCTGGGAATCGGAGAAGTGACGCAATAATGAAGCGTTATTACGACCTGCATATCCATTCCTGCCTTTCCCCCTGCGCCTCGGATGATATGACGCCCGCAAATATCGCGGGAATGGCGCATTTAAAGGGGCTATCCCTCATCGCGCTCACAGATCACAACGCCGCTCACAATCTGCAAGCGATGGCCAAGGCCGCCGCCGAATACGGCCTTATTTTCATACCCGGCATCGAGGTGAACACAAGCGAGGAAGTGCACGTGCTCACCTACTTTGCGGATGTCGATGCAGCAGTCACCTTCGGCGAGACGCTCTATGACGCTCTGCCCGATATACAAAACAGGCCGGATATTTTCGGTAATCAGATCATTATGGACGAGTCCGACAATATAAAAGGGCGGCTTAGCAAGCTGCTGCTTCAGGCTGTTCCTTTTTCGCTGGACGACATATTGCGTATGGCCAAAGCCGCTGGTGGTTGTGCAGTGCCCGCCCACATCAACCGCGATTCGTTTTCGTTGCTGGCGAACTTAGGGTTCCTGCCGCCCAAGCTTTTTGGTTGTGTGGAAGTGGCCAAGGGTCTCCCCTGCCCCGATCTTGACAGCAATCTCACGGTGCTCCATTCCTCGGATGCGCATGAACTCGGAGCCATTTCAGAGCCGATCGAAACGCTTAGCGGCATTTTTAACGCAAAAGATTTTATAGATTTTGTTAATACTTTCTAATGTTTGGTTATATATTCTCGTTTAAAGTCATTTTCCGAACTTTATTAATTTTTTCACAAAAACTTTATTAATTTTTTCACAATATGTATGTGCAATGCATGCATTTTATGATAGAATATGCGCTGGATGTTTTGATACTTTTTTAACAATCTACTTTATAATGTTTCAGGAGGGGTAGCCATGACCAACGTGGATGATAAATTGATGCGCGAAGAGCTCATCAGTTATATCGCAGAGCAAAAGAAAAAACCAGGCCCGCTGATGCCCGTCATGCAAAAAGCGCAGTCGATTTTTGGCGCGCTCACGATTGACGTGCAAGAGCTTATTGCCGAACAGCTGGGCATTCCCATGAGCGATGTATACGGCGTCGCCACCTTTTATTCTCAGTTTGCATTAGAGCCGAAAGGAGAGCATATCATCAGCGTCTGTATGGGCACGGCCTGCTATGTGAGAAACATAGAGAAGATCATGGAGAAGCTGAGTGAAGAGCTGGGCGTAGACCCCGGACAAACCACGCCGGACGGACGCTTCACGCTGGAAGCCACTCGCTGCCTCGGATGCTGCGGGCTTGCCCCTGTCATCATGATCGATGATCAGGTTTACGGGCGGCTGGTTCCTTCGGATGTTCCCGACATACTCGCGAAATACGATAAGTAATCATGCGTGATATTTCTTTGCACATTCTCGACATCGCTGAGAACTCCATCCGGGCTGGCAGCAGTCTTGTGCGTATCGATGTGAGCATCGACAAAGCAGACGATGAGCTTATCATCGTGATTGATGATAATGGATCCGGTATGAGCAAAGAAATGCTGGAGCGTGTGAAAAGCCCGTTTACAACGTCGCGAACCACAAGAAAAGTGGGCCTTGGTATTCCGCTGTTTGTGGCAAGCTGCGAAATAACGGGAGGACGGCTGGATATCGATTCTGAGCCCGGCAGGGGCACGACGCTAACGGCTCTGCTCAAGTTCTCACATATCGACCGTCCGCCGCTCGGAGACATCGCAGAAACGATTGCCACGCTGACAATTCTGAACCCAAATATCGACTTTGCGTTCACCGCAAAATACGATGAGGCGTTTGAATATGACACACGGCAGATCAAAGCGACTTTGGTGGATGTCCCTATCACGAACCCTGAAGTGATGGCGTTCATCCGTGAATATTTACAGGAAGGAATCAAACAGGTTTTTGGAGGTAACGAAATATGAAGTCTTTACAAGAACTCGAAGCTATCAGAAATAAAACTTTATCACAGATAGATATTCGTAAAAAAGGCGAAGGAACTCGCATCGTGGTCGGCATGGCCACTTGCGGTATCGCCGCGGGCGCGCGTCCTGTGCTCACCGCTTTGGTGGAAGAGGTCGCCAAGAGAAGCTTAAGCGACGTGACTGTTTCGCAGACAGGCTGCATCGGCGCCTGCCGTTTGGAACCGATGGTCGAAGTGCTTACACCCGGCAAGGACAAAGTGACATATGTGAATGTCAATCCCGACATGGTCGGCAGAATCGTTGCTGAACATATCGTGAACGGCAACCCTATCGCCGAATACACAATCGGCTATCACGAAGAGAATACGAAATAGGAGGGCAAATAAATGGATATATTCCGTTCTCATGTACTCGTCTGCGGCGGAACCGGATGCACGTCTTCCGATTCGCCAAAGATCATTGATAAATTCAACGAAGAAGTCAGCAAAGCCGGCCTTGATAAGGAAGTCAAGGTCGTGAGAACCGGCTGCTTTGGCCTGTGCGAAGCGGGTCCCGTCGTGATCGTGTATCCCGAGGGCAGCTTCTATTCGCACGTCAAGGTCTCAGATGTGTCCGAAATCGTCAGCGAACACCTTTTGAAGGGCCGTATTGTGCAACGTCTGTTGTACCAAGGCGATCAAAAGGACGTCGAAATGTCGCTTGACAACATCGGCTTTTACAAAAAGCAAAAGCGTGTCGCTTTAAGAAACTGCGGCGTGATCGATCCTGAGCGTATTGAAGAGTACATCGCGTTTGACGGTTATAAGGCGCTGGGCACCTGCCTCACCGAATACACACCCCAGCAGGTGATCGACATCCTCAAAGCGAGCGGCCTTCGGGGACGCGGCGGCGGCGGCTTCCCCACCGGCATGAAATGGCAGTTCTGTGCCAACGAAAAGAGCGATCAAAAATACGTGATCTGCAACGCTGACGAAGGCGACCCGGGCGCATTCATGGACAGAAGCGTGCTGGAGGGTGATCCTCACGCTGTTCTGGAATCCATGGCAATCGCGGGCTATGCGATCGGCGCGAACATGGGTTATATCTACGTGCGCGCGGAATACCCCATCGCTGTCAAGCGCCTTGAGATTGCGATCGGCCAGGCGCGTGAAGCGGGGCTGCTTGGAAAAGATATTTTCGGCACAGGCTTCGATTTTGATATCGATATCCGCCTTGGCGCAGGTGCGTTTGTCTGCGGCGAAGAAATGGCGCTGATAGCCTCCATCGAAGGCCACCGCGGCGAACCGACTCCCAAACCGCCATTCCCGGCGCAGAAGGGTTTGTTCGGCAAACCGACAATCATTAACAACGTTGAAACATTTGCGAATGTTCCGCAGATAATACTTAACGGACCCGAATGGTTCGGTTCCATGGGCACAGAAAAGAGCAAGGGCACAAAGGTGTTCGCTCTGGGCGGCAAGATCAACAATACAGGTCTTGTGGAAATTCCCATGGGCACCACGCTGCGTGAGATCATCTATGAGATCGGCGGCGGCATCCCGAACGGCAAAGCGTTTAAAGCGGCTCAGACGGGCGGCCCCTCAGGCGGCTGCATACCGGCGAGCCATCTTGACACCCCCATCGACTACGATTCGCTAACAGCAATCGGTTCGATGATGGGCAGCGGCGGTCTCATCGTCATGGACGAAGACAATTGTATGGTGGACGTGGCGCGTTTCTTCCTTGACTTCACAGTAGATGAATCGTGCGGTAAATGCCCCCCCTGCCGTATCGGCACCAAGCGCATGCTTGAGATTTTAGAGCGCATCGTGTCGGGCAGAGGCGAAGATGGCGACATCGAAAAGCTCGAACAGCTTGGCAAGAACATCAGCAACGCAGCGCTTTGCGGACTTGGCAAAACGGCACCCAACCCCGTGCTTTCCACCATCAAGTATTTCCGTGATGAGTATGAAGCGCACATCTACAACAAAAAGTGTCCCGCGGGTCATTGCAAAGCCCTGCTCAACTACATCATCGATAAGTCTAAGTGCATCGGCTGCAGCGCCTGCGCAAAGGTCTGCCCCACCGGCGCGATTTCCGGCAAGATCAAAGAGCCGTTTGAGATCGACCAGAGCAAGTGCATTAAGTGCGGCGCCTGCATAACCAAGTGCAAGTTCGGCGCAATCGAGAAGAAATAAGAAAGGAGCAGACAGGTTATGATATCTTTAACGATAGATGGAGTCAAAGTGGAAGTTCCTGATAACACTTCGGTTCTCGAAGCGGCCAGGGCTGCCAACATCAAAATACCGACACTGTGCTATTTAAAAGGCGTTAACGCCATCGGCGCATGCCGCATGTGCCTTGTCGAAATGATCGAAGGAGGCCGCGGCCTGCAAGCATCCTGCGTGATGCCCGCTGCCAACGGCATGGTGATATCCACAAAATCCAAGGCTGTGCAGGAAGCGCGCCGTGTGAACTTAGAGCTCATTCTCTCCAACCACGACAAACGCTGCCTCTCATGCGTAAGAAACCGTAACTGCGAGCTGCAGACGGTTTGTGAAGAACTGGGCGTTGAGGATGTGCCATATGAAGGCCAGGGCTTCGACCGTCCGCTCGATACGGGTTCCCCCTCAGTCGTCAGAGACCCCAACAAGTGCATACTTTGCCGTCGCTGCGTCGCGGTCTGCAACAATGTGCAGAAAATCGGCGCTATCGGCGCCACGGAACGCGGTTTCAAAACCATCGTGGAGCCTGTTTTCGGCAAGTCCTTAAAGGATGTGCCTTGCGTGAACTGCGGACAGTGCATCACGGCTTGTCCGGTGGGTGCCTTGACCGAAAAGAGCGAGATTCAAAACGTATGGGATGCGATCAACGATTCCACCAAGCATGTGGTCGTGCAAACAGCTCCCGCCGTGCGTTTTGGCCTTGGCGAAGAATTCGGCATTCCTGTTGGCACCAGTGTGACCGGCAAGATGGCCACTGCGCTTCGCCGTATCGGCTTTGACAAGACATTCGACGTTGACTTCAGCGCTGACTTAACCATTATGGAAGAAGGCACAGAGCTTATAGGCCGTATCAAGAACGGCGGCAAGCTGCCGATGATCACATCGTGCAGCCCCGGCTGGATTAAATACTGCGAGCATTTCTTCCCGGATTTCTTGGATAACCTCTCGAGCTGCAAATCGCCACATCAGATGGGCGGCGCGGTGATCAAATCTTACTACGCACAAAAAGCGGGCATCGATCCGAAGGACATTTATGTGGTCTCCATCATGCCTTGCACAGCGAAGAAGTTTGAGAAGGAACGCGACGAGATGGCAGTGAACGGCAATCGCGACGTGGATGCCGTACTCACCACGCGTGAGCTCGCCAAAATGATCAAGCAAGCCAACATCGACTTTAAGAACCTGCCCGACAGCGATTTCGACCGTATACTCGGCGAATCGACAGGTGCGGCGGTTATCTTCGGCGCCACAGGCGGCGTAATGGAAGCGGCACTTCGTACCGTTGCCGATATCCTCACAGGCGAAGACTTAAAAGAGCTTAACTACGAGTGCGTGCGCGGTATCGACGGCGTGAAGGAAGCCACAATCAATGTGGCGGGCATGGACATTAAGGTCGCTGTCGCGAGTGGTACAGGCAACGCCAAGAAGCTGCTGGAAGCTGTGCGCAACGGTGAGAAGGAATATCACTTTATCGAAGTCATGGGCTGCCCCGGCGGCTGTGTGACGGGCGGCGGACAGCCGATCGTCTCCGCGCAGGATAAATTAGACATCAACCCGTATGTGCTGCGTGCAAAGGCGACTTACGAGGAGGATGCTGGCAAGCCCAAAAGAAAGTCCCATGATAACGAAGAAGTTCAACTGCTTTATAAGGAGTTCCTTGGCGAGCCCAACAGCCACAAGGCCCACGAGCTGCTTCACACGCATTATCATGCGAGACCGAAATATCAATAATCCAGCTACATACACAAAGCCCCGGCGAGACCGGGGCTTTTTATTTGGGGGCTCTTCGCACCGCTTGCGCGGGCTCAGATTGACAGAAGCAGTTCACACATTGGCTGTCACGCAGAGAAGAAACGTGACGAAGCATCTGTCTTTGCGGTACGACACGGAGGTCGTACCCTACATGTCCTATGGCGGTTATAGACTCCGCGATTGAAGGATCTATAACAGCGTGTCATTGTTATTCTTTAAGAAGAATTCAGATGTTTCACTTCGCTGACGCTCGTTCTGGATGACATTGTGCTGCCGTTGCACGACGATGCGTATCAGAAACCGCCTATAGACATTGTCTATATCTCAGTCACTGCGCCCGCAACAATGCTTATGCTTTTTGCCGCTGCCACAGGGACAAGGCTCATTTCGTCCTATTTTGGGGCTTTTGGGAAAGGCAATAACATTGTTTGTCTTATTCTCCTCTATCGTTTGGAAGCCTCGCATTTTTCCGGATAACTCCTCGGGCGTATTACCCTTGTTATACCAAAGCGGTGTATCGTTCTGAAACTCCATGAATAGATCAAGAAAGTGCTGAAGATCGTCTTTTGATTCCCAATCAACATCATGCACAAACTCAGGCAAGCCGTGTTTGATATCTAAGGTCTGGCAATTGTCGATAGCGGCATCCATCAGGGTATCCTCCGCTTCTTCTTCAGACATACCATGCTCACAAAGTATCTCAATAAGTGAATCCAAATTCTTTGGTTCTTTGGGCAAGCCTTCCAAGGCGGCCTGCATGTACTCTTGTTTTGTATATTTTCGATAGGGAATATTTTCCCGATCTTTCAATGCCCAATACCAGCTCGAAATATCGTCAATAGAATCAGCAAACCACCATGTCTGTTCTTCAACAGGAAATCGTATAGCCATAATACGTATACGTGTACGGCGCAGAATAAACGTTTTAATTTCATCGTATCTCATATTTGGGAAGCAATCAGTCATGATGCGGAAAAAATGTTCCTCTTCCAAAAGACCATATGTATATATGATGCCTTGCGCACATAGCTCTATTTCCTGCCATGCAATAATCTGGCTTTCCATTTTTTTAATTTTACGATTAACCAAGTCAAAAAGCATGTCGGGAATTGTGATCATGCCAGCATTAAAGCCGATAAGTCCCCAGGGTTCAAGCTGGTCGCAAAGCTCGTTAACCAGCAAATTGTTGTCTTCATCACTGGCATATGCATGCAATTTTCCGTTAAGCTTTCTTTTATGTATTTCTTGGATGAAAAGCAGCACATACATACTCAATATGGGAAGAAACTGCTCGATATTCTGTTCATATATTTCCGACAGCCGTTTTGACATTTTTTCTTTGTTCCACGACATAGGAATCTTTTCTCCAAAAACCGATGCGTTATACTCCATATCGGATTTTTGCAGATTCATCAGAAATTGTTCAAGCTTTTGTTTCATGGAATATGACTCCTCAACTGATTAAATTACGCTAATTTTATCACTTTATACGGATAATTACAAAATACGTTTCATTTTTATATCCTTTTTGTTATTATCATCTAAGAGGTAAGTGATTTATGGAAATATATTATCAGATTATCGAAATAAACGACCAATATGTGTCCGAGGCTCTCGCGCTTGTTTGGCGCGTATTTCTTGAATTTGAAGCGCCGGAGTATTGTGACGAAGGCATTGACGAGTTTAAGCGCTATATCGAGCCGGATGCGATCAAAGAGCGTCTTATCAAGGACGAACTAAAAATGCGGGTCTGCCTAAAAGAAAGCATCGTAATTGGCGTTATTGCCATGCGGCCACCCTGCCATATAAGCCTGATGTTCGTGGATAAGTGTTATCACAAGCAAGGAATTGCGCGGGCACTGTTTGAGCATTTGCTGGCTGAAGTTAAGGCGGATAACAAACACAAAGAAATGACCGTGTTTTCATCACCGTACGCCGCAGATTTTTACCGCAAAATGGGCTTTGTGGACACGGACACGGAGCGGACTGTCAACGGCATCCGCTTCATCCCCATGATGCGCAGCGTAAAGGCAACCTAATGAAATCTTTTAAAATCTGCAAGGTATGGATAGATGCCAGTAACAGACTTTGCATTAAGCCGCAAAAGGTTACTTTTGAACAGATTTATAGAAGCGCCACTGGCGTACAGTGGAATTTCAAAGAACACTTTCTGTACTCGCAATCCATGCGATCAATACTGCCTATTGACTGGTATCTTCGAATCCTTTCTGCTGTAGAATCCGAATACGGATACCACTTGTTAATTACTGAGAGAACCAAATGGAATAATATAGATGAGTCTTTAAAACAATTAATATTGGCGGAAATTAATTCACCAACAAAATGATGCTCACATTTCCAATCCTCAGTCAGCTTCGCTGACAGCTCCTTTCAAAAGGAGCCTTTAACGGTAGCCATTACCAAAGCCTCCTTTTTCAAAGGAGGTGGCGCGCGCAGCGTGACGGAGGATTACATACGGTATTTATATCCGATTATTCATAAACAATCCTCAGTCATCTCACGCTGACAGTTCCTTGGGATTCCGTCATTCGCTGGTTCTCCATCGGAAATGTCAGATTATAAGGCGTTGCGTCATTTTTCGTATTGAAATGTGCATCTATATATGATACAATCATTATTGTTAGTTTCAGCTAACTATACCATGTTTTACTGCTGAATAAAATATCAATGCGAAGCATGAGGGAGAAACCATATGGTCTTTATAATAGAAAGCATCGTCTTATGCGGGTTATTTACGCTTGCCGTTCGCTTTAAACTGATGAGATACCCCATCAAAGGCATCATGTCTTATCCCCCTACGATTCGAAAGCGAGTCGAAAGCCTGCCTCAGTATCAGGGAACCATCCAGCAGGAAGAACGGACGCATATAGGTAAAAAAGTGCTGGCTGTGCCGGTAATGGCCGTGTTTATGGCTGCCGCAAGCTGGCTGGGCGGCACACGAGACTTCTTCTGCGCTCTTCTTTATATCTTTGGGCTGTATACAGTGGTCAATTTATGGGATTTGATTGTGCTCGACTGGCTTTGGTTCTGCCGCAGCCATAAGGTGCGGCTGCCCGGCACAGAGGACATGGACAAAGAGTACCGCGATCCGTTGTTCCATCTGCGCGGGTTTTTTAAGGGCTGCGCAATTGGTGCGGTCATCAGCGCGGCTTCCGCCGGCTTAATTGTTGCCGCCAACGAGTTATTTATGTAAGCATATACCGGAACGTTCTTGCGCTGACAGCTCCTTTTCCAAAGAAGGTGGCGCGCCTAGCGTGACGGAGAATATCGAGCCGTATTAACATGGCCGATTATTCATAAACAATCCTCAGCCAGCTTCGCTGACAGCTCCTTTCAAAAGGAGCCTTATACAGCCCCCAAAAGAGCCTCCTTTTCCAAAGGGTATCGCGCGCAGCGTGACGAAAGTAGAGTGCCTAACAAAAGCACGGGAGGGCATATCCTATTCTGGGCACAAATCCCTGTCACTCTATTCGAAATCACATTCATATTCACGGATCGACACGGAGGTCGATCCCTACAATTGCATATAATCTGCAATGCGAGATCAGCCATCAATATACGTGTATCTCATAATGCAAAAGAAGAGGTACAAAGACCCTTCCTACGATCATAACATATTGTTTTTACCCGAAGTTTGTAGGGGCCGGTTTCCACACCGGCCCGCGTTAATTTCATTATGCCAACACAGAATCCGCCACAGCGTCCGCGAGCGCAAAAAGCTCGTCCATCTGCACCGCTTTCAGCGACGATTTGATAACCAGCGACGGCGCTAACAGCTCCATCTGCTTCATCTCACTGATGAGCTTCTCCATCACGGTGTGGGCGGTGGGCGCCCACGATCCATTTGCGACGATGGCCACCTTACGGTCTCGCAAATTCAGCACAGCCATCTCTCTTAAAAGCGATTCCATGCCAAAATACAGCCCCGCATTGTAGGTGGGCGATGCGAAAACCAAATGACTGTACTTGAATGCGTCCGAAATGATATACGACGGATGCGTCTTGGATACGTCATACATGCGCATATCCTTGACACCTTTCAGAGCCAGCCGATTGGCAATCACGTTCATCGCGTTTTCCGTATTGCCGTACATCGAGGCGTATGCCAAAACCACGCCTTTTTTCTCAGGCTCGTAGCGGCTCCACTTGTCGTGTTTCTCCATGAAATACCCGATATCCTTGCGCCAAATGGGTCCGTGCAGCGGGCAGACCATCTTGATGTCGGTGCCTGCGAGCTTTTTGAGCACAGCCTGCACCTGACCGCCATATCGTCCTACGATATTTGTGTAATAGCGGCGCGCTTCATCGAGAAAATGCCCTTCAAAGTCGTATTCATCGCTGAATATGTTGCCGGACAGCGCACCAAATGTACCGAAAGCGTCTGCCGAAAAGAGAATGCCCTGTGTTTCTTCATATGAGAACATGACCTCCGGCCAGTGCACCATGGGCGCAAACACAAAGCGCAGCGTGTGGCTGCCAAGGCTCAGCGTATCGCCGTCCTTCACTGCATGCAAGCGCATATCGATGTCAAAATCGTAAAACTGACGGATCATATTAAAGGTTTTGGCGTTACCGACCATCTTAATATCCGGATAACGACGCGTAAGCTCCTCGATATACGCGCAATGATCCGGCTCCATGTGGTTGACCACGAGATAGTCGATCGCGCGGCCATCCGTCACATGCGTTAGGTTCTCGAGAAACTGCTGCGTGATTGCCGAATCCACGGTGTCTATAAGCGCCACCTTTTCGTCCATGATCAAGTATGAATTATATGACACGCCATTTGGCAGCGGAAACATGTTCTCAAACAGGGCCAGCCTTCTGTCGTTCCCCCCCACCCAATATATTTCCGGTGCAATTTCCTGCGATATCTGCATAGATACTCCCCTTCCTTCATCAAAAATAAAAACTTTTAGAGGCCTCAGTCGAACAACCAAACGATTCAGCCTCATATATTTGTACCATTATAACAGCGACAGTCGGACGCGTCTAGCCGATCGTCGTCACCACATCGCCCTCAATCGCGGCGGTGATCATCGCTTCCGCATCCAGATTTTCTTCGGCCTTTTGTATGTCGCGAAGTCGCGGCTTGGTCACGGGATGCTTGGGCACGAACACCGTACAGCAATCCTCATACGGCAGTATCGACGTGTCGAATGTGCCGTAGCGCTGAGCCAACTCGGTGATCTCGAGCTTATCCATACCGATCAGCGGACGCAGCACAGGCATGTCCACCGCATCGTTGGTGGCCGCAAGGCTCTCAAGCGTCTGGCTGGCCACCTGCCCCACGCTCTCCCCTGTCACCAACGCAAGGCAGCGGTCGCTCTGAGCCAGCCGCTCCGCAATGCGCATCATGAAACGACGCATGAGGATCGTCAGATACTCCTGCGGGCATTTCTCATACAGCGTCATCTGTATATCCGTAAAGCGCACCACGTGCAGACGTATCGGCCCGGTGTAACGCGTCATCAGCTTGGCCAAATCGTGCACCTTTTCCAGCGCCTTGTCGCTCGTATACGGAAAGCTTTCGAAATGCACGGCTGCCAGCGCCACGCCGCGCTTGGCAATCATGCAGCCCGCCACGGGGCTGTCGATGCCGCCCGAAAGCAGCAACGCCGCGTGCCCGTTGCAGCCGACGGGCATGCCTCCCGGCCCTTTGAGCACACGCGTATAACAATACGCCTTGTCGCGCATTTCAAGATACGCTGTGAGCTCCGGATGCTCGAGGTTGACCTTGAGCCCGGGCACAGCGTCGAGTATCACGCCGCCCGCTTCAATCGCCATCTGCAACGACTTCATGGGAAAGCGCTTGTCCGCGCGCCGCGCTTCTACGCGAAACGGCACTGTCTCCTGGCTGTACCGCTTTCTTTCCTCAGCCACCATTTCGGCCAACACGTTCGCAGCCGCTTCAAAATTCTGCTCCAACCTGACACCCGGGCTATACGAATGAATGCCGTAAACGCGCCCCAGTGCCTCCAGCGCCGCGTCCATCTGCTCTTCCTTGACGTTCTCCACATAGACACGGCTTTCTCCGCGTCGCACCAAAGCGCCTTCTATGCCGCTGAGCGCCGAAGCCACGTTCTTTACGAGCGCTTTCTCGAAAAACGGGCGGTTAAGCCCCTTCAAATGAATCTCTGCGTAACGTATGATGATAATGTTATCCACGATGTGAAAACCTCCGTAATTGACGAACCGCTTTATCCAGCGCTTCGAGACATATTTGTATTTCGTCCGCCGTGTTATTGTTGCTCATGCTGATACGCACAGTGCCTTCGGCGAGCGACCGTTTGATACCGCATTCCAGCAGCACGCGGCTCACCTTACCGCGCGAGCAGGCCGCGCCCGTACCGATGAAGACACCATGATCTCCCAACAAACGCACGAGTACCTCGGCGCGTAAGCCGTCAAACGACACGCTTACGATATGCGGCACGTAATCAGCCGGAATGTTTACCGCAGCGCCTTCAATCTGCCCAAGACCTGACACAAGCGCTGAGCGCAAGGCGGCTATATGCGCATGTGATGCCGTGTCCGCAACGCCGTGCCTTAGCGCTTCACCGAAAACCTGTATGCCCAGTGTATTTTCCGTGCCCGCGCGCAGTACGCTTTCCTGACTGCCGCCCAGCAGCACCGGTTTTATTGTGCGTCCTTGACGCGCGAGCAATGCGCCTGTGCCTTTAAGACCATGAATCTTATGGGCGCTCACGGTATAATAATCCACACCGAGGTCGTTTAAATCGATCGGCGTTTTAAGCAGCGCCTGAACACCGTCCGAATGAAAAAGCGTTTCCGGATTTTTCGCATGTACCATGCGGCGAATCTCTTTGATGTCGTTTCGTGCGCCTGTCTCGTTGTTGACATGCATGATGCTTACGAGCGCGGTATCCTCCCGTATTAGCGCGGCCACATCCTCCGGCTCGATATGAAACCCTTTCGGCGACACGAAATCCACCTCGGCGCCCTGCTGTTCGAGGTGCTTAAACATCACGTAAACGGATGGGTGCTCGATTGTGCTCGTGATGTAATGAGCGCCCTTGCGCCAGCCCGAAAGCACCGCCATGTTGTTGGCCTCGGTGCCGCCCGATGTAAACACGCAATTGCCGTCCCTTAACCTTAAGTTTTGGGCAAGTGTTTGACGGATGCTCTTTATTTCACTAAACACCGCTTCCGCAGCCTTGTACGCGGCGGAAGGGTTGTACCAGCCATCTTTTTCATGCTTTGCAAATGCAGCATCGAAACAAGGCTTTGTGGTCGCCGCGTTGTCAAGATAAATTAACAAAAAAATAGTGCCTCCAAAAACAAAATAGTATATAATGTGTTTATCATAACACGTAATGTGGAATATATTAAGCGGTTTTTGCATAAATCATATGTCAGCGGAGGGTTTATGAATAAGTGTCCAAAATGCGGAAATAAACTCAGTCCCGTCGACGTGCTGTGTCCCAGATGCGGCGCGCTTGTTGAAGTCATTCATGTGGCCTCACATCCCGATGCAGTGTCTGCCCAAAACGCAGGCGTAGTGATCAGTCGTCAGCCAAGGCCGGAAGATTCTGCCCAGCAGAGCAACATGCCGATATCGCGGCAAGCACGAAAAGTGGTTAATCCGGCTGAAGAGATCGATACGCCGATGGCGCGGCAAACCCAAGATGACGCTAATTTGATTGAAGAAGATGACTTGCCGATGTCCCGGCAGGCCCGCAAGGCCGCGCTGCAAGCCAAAACCAAGCAATCCAAGCGTCCTGCTGCCGATACAAACTTAAACGATAGTCCGTCAAAGAAGTGGCTGGAAATCGAAGAAATCGATTCTGCTCTCATTGCTGCCGAAAGCGAGACAGACCACCCGGTCATCTCGGCAGACGAGACTGCGTTTGAAGACGGTTCGTTTAATGAAACGGCCGAAAATCAGATGTTTGATTCTGAAACAACCGAGGCTGTGCCTGAGGACGATGCATTGTCTGACGATACGCTGCGCCGCTACCGTATTCGTTCAGATGATGAACCCGTCAGCCAACCGCGCAAAAAAAGGCGTTCTCCCGTCGCGTTAATTGTGCTAATGTGGGTTGTGATCGCCGCAGCAGTATTTGGTGCGTTCTATTTTCTGGATAATCATGTCGCAAGCGCTTACGGAGGCTGGGACGATTTTGTCCGGCAAATCACAAGCGGCAAAATTGAGCTTGATACCGGCGCTTCGCATTTAAGCAGCATCGATGTAAACATCAGCGGGACTCAGACCTGAAAATCGAAACCAACATTATCAGCCTCGATGTACGTGGTCTAAAGCACAGCGATTCTCTCTTTAAAAAGGCATTAAAAAGGCGTTTGCTGTTGCAAACGCCTTCTTCGTATCTGATTTATGCTAGGCTTTCCTTTTTCGCTTTGGGCAGCGCCTTTTGTTTGACGCTTTCCTTTTCGCCAAGAATCAACATCGGAACCTTGGCATTGCGCACTGTGTCCTTTGTGATGACGCATTTCTTAACGTCACTTCTCGAAGGCACCTCGTACATCACTTCAAGCATGATTCCTTCGAGTATCGCCCGAAGGCCGCGCGCGCCCGTTTTGCGCTCGATAGCGAGCTTCGCGATTTCGTTAAGCGCATCATCTTCAAACTCCAGCTGTACGCCGTCCATCTCCAAAAGCTTGGTAAACTGCTTCACCAGCGCGTTCTTAGGCTGTGTCAGTATACTGACAAGCGCCATCTCATCGAGCTGGTGCAGTGTGACAATAATCGGCACACGGCCCACAAACTCAGGAATCAGCCCAAACTTCAATAAATCTTCGGGCAGAATGTTCTTATACAGCTCCGACAGATCCTTCTTTTCATTGGACACAATGTTGGCGCCAAAGCCCATCGTCTTGCGGCCGATACGCCGCTCGATGATGCTTTCAAGGCCGCCGAATGCGCCGCCGCATATGAATAGAATGTTCGTCGTATCAATCTGTAAAAACTCCTGATGCGGATGCTTGCGGCCGCCCTGCGGCGGTACGCTGGCCACTGTACCCTCTATGATTTTAAGCAGCGCCTGCTGAACACCCTCACCTGATACGTCGCGCGTGATGGACGGATTATCACTTTTGCGCGCGATCTTGTCGATCTCGTCGATATATATGATACCGCGCTGTGCGCGTTCGATATCATAATCGGCTGCCTGTATGAGCTTTAGAAGAATGTTTTCCACATCCTCGCCCACATAGCCCGCCTCGGTTAAAGACGTGGCATCGGCCATCGCAAACGGCACATTTAATATGCGCGCAAGCGTTTGAGCCAGCAGCGTTTTGCCGCAGCCCGTGGGCCCCAGCATCACGATATTACTCTTTTGGAGCTCAACGTCATCTGTCTTGGTGTCCGAGTTGATTCTCTTGTAGTGGTTATACACGGCCACCGCAAGGTTTTTCTTCGCATCGGCCTGACCGATCACGTAATCATTCAACGAAGCGACGATATCAGAGGGTTTGGGAATATCCCCGATTTCAAACGCCGAAGCCTCCTGATAATCTTCTTCAATTATTTCTTTGCAAAGCTCAATGCATTCGTTACAGATATAAACACCCGGCCCGGCCACCAGTCTTCTGACCTGTTCTTGTGCTTTGCCGCAAAACGAGCATTTGAGCTGCTTTTGGTCGTCTGTGTAGTTCGGCATTGATTCACCTCTTTCCGTTGTTACTAGTGTTTCGGCGGGATGATCTCATCGATCACCCCATAAGCAAGCGCTTCTTCCGCGCTCATGAAATTGTCTCTTTCCATATCAGCCTCAACCTTTTCGACAGGCTGACCTGTTCTCGCGGCAAAAATCGCATTCATCTTTTTCTTGGTCTTAATAATATGCTCCGCGTGGATCGCGATATCCGTCGCCTGGCCGCGCGCGCCGCCTGAAGGTTGATGGATCATCACTTCACTGTTGGGCAGCACCTTGCGCTTGCCCTTTGCGCCTGCGACAAGCAAGAACGCAGCCATTGAAGCGGCAAAACCGATGCAGATTGTGCTCACATCACACTTAATATACTGCATTGTGTCAAAGATCGCCATACCGGCTGTTACCGAGCCGCCCGGGCTGTTGATGTACAGGAAGATATCCTTATCCGGATCCTCCGCCTCTAAAAATATCATTTGTGCCACAGCCAGATTGGCCATGTTATCCTCTATCTCACCGCTTAAGAAAATGATTCTGTCTTTCAACAGCCGCGAATAGATATCGTAGCTTCTTTCACCCTTGCTCGTCTGCTCAATTACATATGGTACCAATGTCATAAAATATCCTCCGCCTATATACCTATACTATTCTATTCAGCCGAAGTGTTTTCCTTCTCGGCTTTGTCCTTTTTGACTTTTTTCCCGGAGCCGGAAATGACGGCGTTTTCCACAAGGAAACGCACCGTATTATCATACGCCAGATTTTCTTTGATATACGAAAGCTGGTCTTCCTTTAATGTCTTTGCGTATTCTTCGGCATCCTTTTTTGCGCGCTCTGCACGGGCGGCAATCTCCTCGTTCACCTGCTCTTCGGTCGCTTCAATGCTCTCGGCCTTCATGATGGCTTCCACAGCAAGCTGAGTGCGAACGGATTTTTCCGCGTCTTCGCGATACTGCGCCCGCAGATCTTCGATCTTCATGCCCGTCATGCTAAGATAATCAGCCAGCTTCATGCCCTGATACATCAGCGAATACTCAATCTGCTGCAGCTGGTGATCGATCTGGTTTTCAACCATGCAATCCGGCAGGTCAATTTCGGCTGTCTTGACCACTTCTTCGAGCACAGCGTTATCCAGCTCGTGCTTGGCCTGATGGTCTGCTTTCTCCTGAAGCTTTTTGCGTACATCCGTGCGGTATTCCTCAAATGTATCAAACTCGGAGACATCCTGCGCAAAGTCATCGTTAAGCTCAGGCATTTCCTTCGTTTTCACATCGTGAAGCACGATGTGAAACACAGCGTCTTTGCCTGCCAGCTCTGTGGCGCGGTAGTCTTCGGGGAACTTGACATTGATGTCTTTCTCCTCGTCCTTGCTCATGCCGACGATCTGCTCTTCGAAGCCTTCAATAAACGAATGTGAGCCAAGCTCCAGCGCCTGATTCTCAGCAGTACCGCCTTCGAACATCACGCCGTCTACGCTGCCCGAATAGTCGATGATGACCTTGTCTTTATCCTGTGCGGCACGATCCACGTCCACCCATCTTGCGTTGCGCTCTGCTGTAATCCCGATCTCTGCATCCACTTGCTCGTCTGATACTTCGGCCTTCACTTCCTTAACCTTCACGCCTTTGTACTTGCCAAGCTTGACTTCAGGCTTTAGGAAAACCTCGGCGGTGTAGCTCACGCCTTCCTTGCCGATGGCTGTCACATCAAGCTCCGGGCGCGAAACGGGCACGAGTTCCAGCTCATCTACCGCTTTTGTATAGCTTTCAGGGAATGCGATTTCAAACGCTTCCTCATAGAATATGCCTTCACCATAGTGACTCTCAATCACAGGACGGGGTGCTTTGCCTTTGCGAAAACCCTGTATGTTAAATTTTCCCCTGTTCTTGAGGTATGCCTGCTGCAACGCTGCCACAAACTCCTCTGCGGAAATATCGATCTCGATCTTTACTTTATTTGTGCCAACGCTTTCTACTTTCGCCAATGTATTGTCCTCCTAGAGTTGTTACGTCCAAAATAGCGGCTTTTTCTTGTGAAAATACCGCTCTATATAGTAACATATATACAATTTCAATGCAATGAAAAACGTTGGAAAGTTCATTGAAATTTCATATCATATTTTCCATTTGCCACAGGAAATATACCTCGAACGTGCAAAACAGACGTGATATGAGAAACTTTAAAAAATCACGACATCTGGTATTGCATAAATATACACTATATCGTATAATTATAAGCATCAATTTGGAGGTTTGTAACATGGCGAAGTTAAAAGTTTTGCTGGCCTACTCGGGTGGGCTTGATACATCGGTGATTATACCGTGGCTTAAAGAGAATTACGACTGCGAAGTGATCGCGATGGCAGCGGATGTGGGGCAGGGCGAAGAGCTCTCTCCGCTGAATGAAAAAGCGATCGCAAGTGGCGCGGCCAAGATATACATCGAAGATTTAACAGAAGAGTTCGTGACGGATTTCATATACCCCACGCTCAAGGCGGGCGCGGTTTATGAAGGCAAATATTTGCTCGGCACATCCATGGCGCGGCCTATCATTGCCAAACGCCTTGTCGATATTGCCAAGCAGGAAGGCTGCGAGGCCATCTGCCATGGCGCGACCGGCAAGGGCAACGATCAGGTTCGTTTCGAGCTGACCATCAAGGCACTAGCGCCTGAGATGAAGATCATCGCCCCCTGGCGTATATGGGATATCAAATCCCGCGAGGACGCGATTGCATATCTGGAAGAACGGAATCTGCCGCTTCCCGTATCCAAAAAGCGCCCCTACAGCATGGATCGCAACCTTTGGCATTTGAGCCACGAGGGCAGCGACCTTGAAGATCCGTGGAACGAGCCGCAGGACGATCTTTACATGATCTGCACGCCACCCGAGAAAGCGCCAGACAAGCCCACCTATGTCACTGTCGGCTTTGAAAAGGGCGTGCCCTTATCGGTGGACGGCGAAAAACTCTCCCCCATCTTACTTATTGAAAAGCTCAACGAGCTGGGTGCCATGAACGGTGTCGGTATCGACGACATGGTGGAAAACCGCCTTGTGGGCATGAAGTCTCGCGGCGTATATGAAACACCGGGCGGCACGATACTCTACGAAGCGCACCGTGCGCTTGAGAGCATCACATTGGATCGTGACACGCTGCACTATAAGCAGGGCGTGGCCTTGAAGTTTGCCGAAATGGTCTATAACGGTCAGTGGTACGCGCCGCTGCGCGAAGCGCTGAGCGCATTCGTGGATTCCACACAGCAGACGGTCACCGGCGATGTACGCCTGAAGCTTTATAAGGGCAGCTGCACGTCAGTTGGCATTCAGTCGCCTTATACGCTTTACAACGAGGATTTCGCCACATTCAGCCGTGACGAGGTTTACAACCAGAAGGATGCCGAAGGCTTTATCAATCTGTTTGGTCTGCCGCTGAAGGTGAAAGCGCTGGCGGACGCCAAGAGGAACAAATAATGAGCAAGAAGATGTGGGGCGGCCGCTTCGCGACGGAAACGGACGCGCTGGCGGCAGGCTTCCATTCATCCATATCGTTTGACAGCCGCCTGTATCGCGTAGATGTTATGGGCAGCATGGCGCATGCCAAAATGCTGGGCGCGACGGGCATCATACCCGAGGCGGACAGCCTGCTCATCGTCGAAGGGCTGCAAGGCATACTCGATGATATTGAAGCCGGTAAAATCGAATTTAACGAGCATGATGAAGATATTCACATGAACATCGAACGGCTGCTGACAGAGCGTATCGGTGATGCGGGCAAGCGTCTGCACACGGGTCGCAGCCGCAACGATCAAGTGGCGCTTGATGTGCGCATGTTCTTAAAACAAGCGTGCACCGATACGGACGCCCTGCTTCGCGCATTAGTCGCTGCGCTGTGTGACATCGCGGAACAGAATCTCGATACCATTATGCCCGCATACACCCATCTGCAAAAGGCACAGCCCACCACGCTGGCGCATCATATGATGGCTTACGCGCAGATGTTCTATCGTGACTGCGTGCGTTTTTCGCATGCGAAGGATGCGGCAAACATGATGCCGCTGGGCTCGGGCGCGCTCTGTGCGACCACGTATCCGCTGGATCGCGATATGGTGGCGGACGAGCTTGGATTTGCCGCCGTCACGCCCAACAGCATGGATGCCGTGGCCGACCGCGACTGCGTGCTGGATTACATCTATGCGTGTGCCGTGTGCGCCATGCATCTCTCACGGCTCTCTGAGGAGATCGTGCTATGGTCTACGGGCGAATTCGGTTTCTTACGCTTAAGCGACGCGTACTCCACGGGTTCCAGCATCATGCCGCAGAAGAAAAATCCCGATATGGCGGAGCTGATACGCGGCAAAACGGGTCGCGTTTACGGAGACTTGATGGCGTTGCTCACCGCAATGAAGGGGCTGTCCCTCGCGTATAACAAAGACATGCAGGAAGACAAGGAAGCGCTTTTTGACGCGCACGACACCGTGTCCGCGTGTCTGCCTGTGATGACTGGCATGCTGCATACGGCCGAGTGGCGCATGGACAACATGGCAAAAGCCGCAGGTCTTGGGTTCACCAACGCCACGGACGCGGCTGATTATCTTGCCAAGAAGGGCATGCCGTTCCGCGATGCGCACGAAGTGGTCGGCAAGCTCGTGCTGTATTGTGAGCAAAGCGGAAAAGCCATCGACGCACTCTCGCTTGAAGAGCTGCAAGCTCTCTCCCCCATGTTTGAAGACGATGTGTTTGATGCGCTCTCGCTCGAAGCTTGCGTGCAGCGGCGTGCTGTGTTCGGCGGGCCAAGCGCGGACAGCGTGAAAAAGCATATTGATATGATGAAAGATTTTTTAGGAAGCAAGTAAACTGGTAAAGGCCGCGAAACTGCGGCCTTTATTTAATATCCTGATGTTTTCTGTGACATACCTGCCTGAATAGCCAATTGCTTTTTGAAAATGCCTTGAAAATAAATATGACAAAGGGCTGAATAAAACAGTTGTGTGAAAACGCAAACGTGTCGAAACCACAAATTGCGTTGTCGGTTTCGATTTATCAATCCTCAGTCAGCTTCGCTGGCAGCTCCTTTTCAAAGGAGCCTTTTGAAGGTCCGCACGTATAGCAGTATCCTCTGTGCACGCAGATAACGCCGCCGCAATCAGGGCATGTCCAGCGCTCGCTTTGCTGCTTTAGAAATGCATCCATGCCCTGTGTTTTGATGGCTGACAGATTCTCCAGCATGCTCATCGAGTATTTGGTTCTGTAGCGCTTGTCGAGCTCTTTGAGCCTTTTGCAAGGGTATTTGTCGCACACATAGCAGAAGTCACTTTCGCACTCAGCACGCGCGTCGCAGTGACTTATGATGCAGCGAACACAACTGGGCATCTTTGACTCGACGCTTCCCCGGCAGCCGTCACACTTGTTTTTCTCCCGCAAATACGCGTAACAGAGCGTGCAGTTCATGCCGCAGGGCGCAATCATTGAGGCATCCATCACATATTCCTCCTAACAGGTTGCCGTAAGGGCATTTCATGTTTGCTCAATCATAACACAATTCAAACCAGAAATTAACTCTTTATATTCGGTAATTATATGTTACAATGACACTATGAAGCGAAGCTTGAGGGATCACATCTTTATCAGCCGTAAATGGGTGCAAGGATGGCATCGTACTCATTTCTTCGCTGCTTTGCCTAAGCCTAATAGCAAGCGTTACGTCAGCTCACTATGAGAGACGTGGCGTTTTTTAGACTTAAGCCAAAAGAGGAGTCGGCGGCCTTTTAAGCCGCTGAGAATTTGGGAACTATAGTTTTATTATAAAGGAGGCTGGCATTATGCCCGCATATTTGACACACAGGGCTGCCGGGGAGAGGGTACTGGATAAGCTCGGCAGCGGCGTGATCCCTCACAATATGGCATATTTCCTTGGCTGTCAAGGCCCGGATATTCTGTTTTTCAGAAACTATCATCCCTGGCTGTCGTCTAAGAACAGCCTGTCGCTGGCTATCGCCATGCACAGCGATAACGTCAGAGAAGAGATGGCAAACGCGCTGGAATTTGCGCAGAAATATGACGGTCCTGACAAGGATGAACTTATCTCATATATCGCTGGGTTCATTACGCACTACGCCATCGACAAGAACGCGCACCCGTTCGTGTACGGCAAAGCAGGCAAAGATACAAACGCGCATCACGGCATCGAGTTTATGTGGGACAGCTACAGCGCCAAGGAGCAGTGGGATATCGACCCGCAGAGTTTTGACGCGCCTTCTGAGATCATGTATGACGATGTCGGCGAGGGCATATGCGCATGGTACAAAAACGTCGCCAACGATGTGTACCAGAAGGTGATCTCCCTCGATGTGGTGAGAGAGGCGCAGTGGCACTTCGCCAAGGCCAAAAAAGCGCTTGCCAATATCAATCTGGCTGGCAAGGTGCTAATCCATCTTGTGAGCGCCACAACAGGCTTTGACGCGCGCAGAATGCTCTACCCCGAGCGGCGTGACGAAACGTGGTTCACCCAAGAGGAATACAAGCAGATGCAGGAGATGATCGCCAAAGGCGTGGCAGAATCCTGCGATATGATTCAGTTTGCATTGGATTTCGTAGGCGGACAGCCCAAAGAAATTCCGGAATGGTTCGGAGACAAGGATTTCGCGGGCATCGTGACCGCGTAAGCAATGTATTTATTAAAGGCCGCAGATTGTCGGCCTTTTTGTTTACCAATTCGCACCGCAGGGCGCGGCATCTCTGACGCACCTTAATGGTTGTGTTATAGGCGATCAATGATAGAGCCACAAGATTTGCATTCAAATACGCGGGTCGACACGGAGGTCGAACCTACAATTCCCTTTTATCTCACCTGTCCATTGCCGCGAACGATGTATTTGATGGTTGTGAGTTCCTTTAGCCCCATCGGGCCTCTCGCGTGCAGCTTCTGCGTGCTGATGCCGATCTCCGCGCCGAAGCCAAACTCGTCGCCGTCAGTGAACCGCGTGGACGCGTTCACATACACAGCCGCCGCATCCACAAGCTCTAAGAACGTCTCGGCACTGTTGTAGCTTTCCGTCACGATGGCCTCAGAGTGCTTGGTGCCGTATTTGTTTATGTGATCGATTGCCTCATCGAGGCTGCCAACCACCTTGACGGCCAGAATATAGTCGTTGTATTCGGTGTAATAATCCTCTTCCGTGGCCGGTTTCACATCGATGATGGCGCGTGTTTTCTCGCAGCCGCGCAGCTCCACGCCTTCAAGCTTGCTTTGCATCATGGGCAAAAACGTCTGCGCCACCGTTTCATGCACGAGCAGTGATTCTGCTGCGTTGCACACCGACGGACGGCTCGTTTTGGCGTTGTGGATGATATTGACGCCCATGTCCAGATCGGCGCTCTTATCGATATAGACGTGGCAATTGCCTGTTCCTGTCTCGATCACCGGCACAGTCGCGTTCTTGACGACAGACTGAATCAGCCCCGCGCCGCCGCGCGGTATCAGCACATCGATCACACCGTTTAATCCCATCATATATGTCGCCGCTTCGCGCGACGTGTCATCAATCAGCTGTATGACGTCTTCAGGCAGCCCCGTAGAAGCGATGGCCTTGCGCAGCACGTTTACCACCGCAATATTGGAATGAATCGCGTCGCTACCGCCGCGAAGCACAGTCGCGTTGCCTGTTTTAAGGCACAGCCCCGCCGCGTCGGATGTGACGTTGGGCCGGGCTTCGTATATAATGCCCACCACGCCGAGCGGCACACGCTTGGCGCCTATGGAAAGGCCGTTGGGTCTAAGTGCCGTATGTATCACTTCACCCACAGGGTCATCGAGCCTCGCCACGCTTTCGAGCCCCTCCGCCATGCCTTCTATGCGCGCTTCGCTTAAAGCAAGCCTGTCGAGCATCGCTTTGGAGGTGCCTTTTTCACGTCCCGCCGATAGATCCTTTTCATTTTCCGCGAGTATATAAGCCACGTTGTCACGCAGTGCCTGCGCCATGGCATAAAGCGCCTCATTTTTTTTCATGCTGCCTACGCAGGCTAACGTGACCGAAGCGACCTGTGCCGCCTTTGCTTTATCCAAAACGTGCTGCATTGCTTACCCTCCGCGTATTTTTTGACATTATATCACCAATTGCAACCAAAGTCACGCCGTTGTATAATGAGAACTTAACGGAGGAAGATCATGACACTGGATGGATTGACACTGCATTATATCGTAGAAGAACTCAAAAACGTCGTCACCGGCTGCAAAGTGGATAAGGTTCACCAGCCGCAGCCCGATACGAT
>JAEWQS010000111.1 GCA_023399095.1 Bacillota bacterium | reverse complement strand
ATGGCTTTGGTAGCGGCTGCGGAGCGAAATGCTAAAAACTTGTTACCCGATTGTGAAAAACAACGGTTAAACAACCATAATGGTATAGCATTAACATATACAAAAGTGTATGTTCCTGGCGATTGTTCTGGGAGGGCTTATGCAATAACAGCCCTCTTTTTTTGTTTCGGGATGTTCACTCTTCCTCTGTACGAAACGGTTCCCCTATTTCGACAATATGGCGGTCGGGATCGAAGAAGCGAAACACCTTTTGCCCCCATGTCTGCTGCTCAATGCCGTGAATAATTGGCACGCCCGCCCCCTTGATGCGCTGATACATTCCTTCCAGATCCTTTGATTCGAAATAGATCAGTACATTCCTTCTCCCTTGGCGAAAAGCCGTTCTGAAGCTCTGTTTCTTGAACACCGTTTTGATGATGCTGCTCGCCAGATGCAGCACAAGATGGTTTTCAAAGAATGTGATTGTGCCGAAATCATCGAGAATTTTTTGACCCAGAAGCTCCGTATAGAACGCCTTGGCGCGCTCTAAATCCTTGACAAAAACGATGGTGTTGACGAATACTGTTTTCATAGTTACCCCTCATCATATTTAGTATCATGTAGTCCCTATTTAAATAACCTAATGTTTAACAGTATCTTAACACACATGACACCTATCATCACCCAGATATGAAAAAAAGGGTGTATTATGTAAAATAATCGTTTATGGTGCATGATGATGTGTGGTATAATTTGTTATAGGCTAATTATTCAAGGCACAATAATGTCTATACTGTGCAATTCGCAAAATGGTGATTGAGCTTCCATTATAGAAATAACGACAAGCCAAGCACATAGCCTTTTGGTTCTAAATAGAGAAAGACGTAAAAAGGGAGTCAGTTTTATGAAAACAATTTCAGAATTAAATTTAGGATTTTCTGATGCCCAAAACTATCTGCAACGTGGTAATAAACAAATGCTTTCAGAAGTATTTGTTCATAATTCTTATCTTGATGATATACTCAAATCAAATACATATTTTTTAATTGGAGAAAAAGGGACTGGAAAAACGGCATATGCAGCATTTTTGAATAATGGCGAATACAAGGAACATAACTCTGTTCTAAAATTCATTAATAGCACGGATTATGAGAAGTTTTATGAATTAAAAAAATCAGGAAAGATTGATATAAGCGGCTACGTTGATGTTTGGAAAAGTATCCTATTACTACTGATATCGAAAACCATAACTGAAAACTATAGTATAGTAAATGTTTTCAAACGAAACAATCTTCCTTTCTTAATGGATGCAATCGATGAATACTATAACAAAGCATTTTCCCCAGAAATAGTTAACGCATTAAAAATTGTGGATAAAAGCGAGCTTGCGGCAAAACTTATTTTTAAATATGCTGAGGTCGGGGGTAATGTGGTTAATGCGGTAGAGTTCACTGAACAAAGATTACAGATGAATCTATACTACATTTATCAACAATTTGCGAATTGCCTAGGTACATTAAAATTATCAAAGAATATTACTCTTTTTATAGACGGTATTGACATTCGCCCTCCTCAAATACCATATAATGAATATCTCGACTGTATACGTGGTCTAGCAACAGCTTGTTGGACTTTAAATACGGAATTGTTCGCTAATGTACGTGATTCGAAAGGCAGAATTAAAATCGTATTGCTATTAAGACCAGATATTTTCAATTCGCTAAACCTTCAAAACGCAACAAATAAGCTGGTGGATAATTCTGTTTACTTGGAGTGGAGAACAACATATACTGAATACCCTACTTCGGCTTTATATAGAATGGCCAATAAACTTCTTTCTTATGGACAACCTGATATCAAAGAGAAGGAAATATGGAAGAAATATTTTGATTGGAAAATAACATCAACAAATCCTGATGTCAGAGATTATGACACGGCATTTATTGAGTTTTTGAAAATCTCTTTGAGTAGGCCTAGAGACATTCAAAGGATACTTAAATTGCTTCAGGATATGATGAAGCGCAGCAATAATGGAAATATATGCGTTTTTGATTATGATACCTATAATAGTGACAAATTTCAGAATGACTATTCTGAGTATTTTCTTAGTTCATTAAAAGATCAGTTGTCTTTTTACTACTCCGATGAAGACTATAAATTCTTTAAAAAATTCTTTGAGTTTTTTAAAGAACCTCAATTTCCATATGAAAAGTACAAAGAAATATATACTGATTACACCAACTTTATTTTGGAACATGCAACTGATATTCCAAAGTTTGTCGAAGACCCAAAGGACTTTCTTCAGTTTTTGTATGATAGCAACGTTATCGCCGCCATAGAAGAAGACACTAAATTCTTTCATTTTTCTTATCGCGAAAAAAGCGCTACTAATATAGAACCAGAAGTGCCATATCATGAAGGAATTTCATATAGATTCCACTATGGGCTTTACAAAAAAACTCAGATGGGTAGATATTAGTGTATGGCAAAAGAGATAATAGCGATTAAATCTTACGTTTCTATTTAACTGCATATTATATTGATTGGTAGTTTGACTGCGCAGTATTCATAAACTGAAACATGCAGTTGAGGCAATAATGGAAGACTACGTTAGCGACTATACCTTGTTTCTTAAAACTCAAGCAAACTCTTGATCGCATACGTCGGCTCCAGTGCGAGTATGTCAGCCGTGTCGCCGTAGCCATATTCCACGGCGCAGCTGTCTGCACCCGCCGCGTGCGCGTATTTGATGTCGGTGACGGTATCGCCAATCATAAGCGTGTCAGATACGTCCACGTCGAACCGATCGCACAGCTTATGCAGGCTGTCGGGGTCGGGCTTGCGCTTTGCCACGTCGTCAAACGTGAGCACCGCGTCGAACATGTTAAGACCATGGGTATCGAGAATTTTGAGCGTCGGGGTCTTGAACTTCATCGTGACGAGCGCGAGATACGCGCCTTCGTCTTTTAACCGCCGAAGCAACGCTTCGCCGCCTTCGTACACGGAGGTGTTGTCGGCGCACATGTCTTCGTAATCCTTGGTAAACCGCCCAAGGTGCGGCGCAAGCTCGTCTCCCACGAGGCCAGTGAGCATGCTCACGGCGTTTTTCGCGCCGCCGCCAATGGCGCGCGCCACCTCATCCAGATTGGGTACGGGAAGGCCTGTGTCTTGCAGCGTCTTTTGCAGCGCACGGGCAATGTCCGGGCGCGTATCTACCAATGTGCCGTCCAGATCGAATATGTAAAGCTTGTAAGCTCTCATAGCTGTCTCGGTGCCACGCCGATTTTTTTGTACACTTTGCGCAGCATGCGCACCGCGTTGGCGCCCGCACGCTCCGCGCCGCTCTGTATCGTCTGATTGAGATACGCTTTGTCCGCACGAATTTTCGCGAACCGCTGCTGCAGCGGTTCCAGTTCGGAGCAGACGGCATCCGCTACGCGCGATTTTAATACGCCGTAGCCCTGACCCTCAAACTCGGCCTCAATCTCTTCAAACGATTTGCCCGTCACGGCGCTGTAAATGGACATGAGGTTAGACACGCCCGGCTTATCTTCGGCATAGCGCACCTGACCGTCAGAATCCGTGACCGCGCGCTTGAACTTTCTTTGTATCACCTCGGGTGGATCCAGCAGAGACACGTATGCGTTCTCGTTATCGTCCGATTTGCTCATCTTGCTGGTGGGCTCGGCAAGGCTCATGATACGCGCTCCTGCTTTGGGGATATACGGCTCGGGCACCACGAACACATCGCCATAGACATTGTTGAAGCGTTGTGCGATATCGCGCGTGATCTCAAGGTGTTGCTTCTGATCCGCGCCGACCGGCACAAGGTCTGTACCGAACAGCAGGATGTCCGCCGCCATGAGTACGGGATATGTATAAAGCCCCGCGTTGATGTTGTCCGCGTGGCGTTCGCTTTTCTCCTTAAACTGTGTCATGCGTGAAAGTTCACCAAGGTAAGTGAAGCAGTTCAGCACCCACATGAGCTCCGTATGGCAGGACACATGAGACTGGAAGTACATGATATTCTTTTCGGGATCAAGACCGGCTGCCAGCAGCAGCGCCATGGTGTCGAGGCAGCGTTTTCGAAGGCTCGCCGCGTCCTGACGCACGGTTAGCGCGTGCATGTCCACCACGCAGTAATAGCAGTTGTATTCGTCCTGCAGCTTCACCCAGTTTTTAATCGCGCCCAGATAGTTGCCGATGGTGAGCACGCCTGAGGGCTGCACGCCCGAAAATATGATCTTCTTATCCTCCATGGTCTCCTCCTAGAGCCTTTCAATATCGACGATGTTGATCCTGTCGTCCTCATAAAGATAATCAATGATGGTCTGCGTCTGCTGCTCCGCCGCTGTGTGACTGATGGCGGCCAGCGCAAACCCAAGCCGCGCCTTTTGCCATTTGCCGTCTTCCCCGCATTCCACAACAGAGACGTTGAAGCGGCTTTTGCAGCGCTCCTTTATGCTTTTGACCACGCTTCGCCTGTCTTTCAGGCTGGCCGCTCCGGGCACGGTCATCACCACCTCAAAGCAGGAAGCGTACATCATCACAGCACCTCAAGCACCGCGTCTCTGAGCGCATCTTTGTCCTTCACTGTCGTGTGCCGGACGGGCTTGCTCTCAAGCGCCGTGATCTGCTGCGGCAGCGGCGTGTTTGTAAGCTTGCTCAAATGCCGCGCCATCTCAAAGCTGTCCATACCCTTGGTATCGACGCCGAGCGAGTTTAATACGTCCGCCGGGAATTTGTACGGCGACGCGGTAGACACGACCACCGTTTTGGTGGTGTCACCGCTCTTTTTATATTTCTCGTATACACCCATCGCGACAGCAGTGTGTGTATCAAGCAGATAGTTTTTCTCTTCAAACGTCTTCTTGATGCACGCCATCGTTTCGGCTTCGTCGCACCAGTCCGCGTAAAACTCGGCTTCCAGCGCCTCGCGTGCCTTGCCGTCAATATCGTAGCGGCCCTGTTCCTTAAGCCTGCTCATCATCGCCTTCACGGCCTGCTCGTCGCGCCCGGCGAGCTCAAACAGCAGCCGTTCAAGATTGCTGGATATCAGAATATCCATCGAAGGGGACATCGTTTTAAAGAACGGACGATCCAGTGTGTACGCGCCCTCGCGGAAGAAATCTGTGAGAACGTTGTTTTTGTTGGACGCACATATCATACGGTTTATGGGCAAGCCCATACGCTTCGCGTAATACGCGGCGAGTATGTTGCCGAAGTTTCCGGTGGGCACCACAAAGTTGATGCGCTCGCCCTTCTCGATCTCACCCTGTGCCAGCAGCTGCGCATATGCGCCGAAATAGTAGCCAATCTGCGGCGCAAGCCGACCAAAATTGATGGAGTTCGCGGATGAAAGGCTGTAGCCCTTCTCCCCCACACGTGCGGCAAACGTGCTGTCGGTAAACATCGCCTTCACCGCGTTTTGCGCGTCGTCAAAGTTGCCGCGCACCGCCACCACATGCGTGTTATCGCCTTCCTGTGTGACCATCTGGAGCCGCTGCATATCCGACACGCCTTCGTTGGGGTAGAAAATGACGATCTTAGTGTGCGGCACGTCGCAAAAGCCTTCGAGCGCGGCCTTGCCTGTGTCGCCCGAGGTCGCCACGAGTATCAGCACATCCGGGCCGCCGTCCATGGCAGCTGTCATGAGACGCGGAAGTATACTTAGCGCCATATCCTTAAACGCGAGCGTGGGCCCGTGCCACAGCTCCAGCACATATTCATTGTCCGCCGTTTTCTTGAGCGGCGCGACTTTTTCATCGTCGAAATCAGCGTATGCGGCCTGCGTTAACGCGTCAAGGTCCTTGATGTCATCGTAGAAAAGCCCGAGAAGCCTTGCGCAAAGCGCGGGATATGAAAGCGATGTGAAATCGCCGAACGTCCCGATATCCGGAAATGAGGTGGGCACGTATAGCCCGCCCTCCGGCGATATGCCCGCCAATGTGGCCGCAGATGCCTCAAGGCGCTGCGCGTTGTTTCTCGTACTGACCAGTATCATTTGTTGTCCTCCAAAAAACAAACCTGCGCATGCCACATTAACTTACACGCTGCCGGATATGGCTGCCTGAAAGCAATCGCTCTGCGCAGGTCTTAGAATTCTGATTTATTGCGCGATATATTTGCCCATATACTCGGGCACATCATCGTTGCCGCTGATGACCAGATAAGCGTTGATATCCGAGAAAAGCGTATCAAAGCCCTCGAGCAGGGTTTTTAACTCATCGCTGTCATATTTAGCCATCTTTTTTAGGCCGTCTATGTAAACCGAGGAAATATCGAAGTCGCGCGATAGGATACCGCATACAAAACCATAGAGCTTGTCAGGATTGTTGATGCTATAGTCGGCTGTATTGATGAAACGAATTTCGTGTTTTAAATCGTACATACAGCGGTTGTTGTCATCTAGATAAACGATGTTGCCCTTTGTGCTATCCACCTCAGCATTCGCCATATCCAATAGTTTTTTTGATTTGCCGCTGCCCTTTTTTCCGTAGATTAATTGTATCATGCTGGCATCACTCCTTTGGTTTTTTTTCATTATACAATGTTTTCAAGGTTTATTCTACTCCAAAATAGACATTTTTGATTGTAAAAACGGTTATCTTTTGTTGTAATCAATGTGCTCCTTGTCATACATCTTTCCCTAACTTCGATTTTTAAGCGCACCGACTATAAACTTTTAAGAAATATTTACGTTATATAAAAAAAAGCTGTTGCTCGTGACGTAACGTCACATGTTACAATGCATATCAGGAGGCATGGGAAAAATGAACAAAGATTTATTAACCGTGGGCGAGCTTGCCAAGGAAATGGATGTCACTGTTCGAACCCTGCAGTTTTATGACAAGGAAGGTTTGCTTATTTCCTCCGCAAAAAGCGAAGGAGGCCGCAGGCTGTATTCCAAAAAAGACATGGTGAAGCTGCATCAGATTTTGTCGCTCAAGTATTTAGGATTTTCGCTCGAAGAGATCAAAACCAAGTTGCTTCCGCTTGATAGCCCCGAGGATGTGGCGCAGATTCTAGGCAAACAAAAGTTCATTATCGAAGAGCAAATCAAAGAGCTTAACACAGTTGCGGATGCGATCGATTCTCTGTTAGCCGAGGTAACCCAGATGAAAGAGGTCGATTTTGACAAATACGCAAGCATCGTGGCGCTCTTGAGACAGAACAATAAGAATTATTGGATGTTCAAGCTCTTTGACGAAAAGCTCATGAATCACATACGCGACAAATTCCTCGTTGAGCCGGAAAAAGGAATGATGATTCATCAGTCATACAACGCCATGCTTGACGAGACAATCGCGCAGCTGCAGCAGGGTGTTTCTCCCGAGAGCGAAAAAGGCATTGAACTCGCAAAGCAATGGTGGGACATGATTATGGATTTTACCGGCGGTGACTTCAATTTGCTGCCCGAACTCATTAAGTTTAACGAAAGCAAGCAAGACTGGGATGAAAATGTGGCCCAAAAGCAAAGACAAGCTGACGAATTCCTTGGTCAGGCACTAACCGCATATTTTGCGCACCAGGGCATGAATATACCGCATATGGACGATTAGTATGGAGGATAGCGTGAAAAGTATAATTGAAGTCAAATCACTGGAAAAACGATACGGCGAAAACAACGTGCTCAAGGGCATATCATTTGATGTGATGCAGGGCGAAATCTTCGCGCTGCTCGGCACAAACGGCGCCGGAAAGACCACGACATTGGAGTGCATCGAGGGTATCCGCAAGTATCAGAGCGGTCATATTCATGTGAATGGCAAAATCGGCGTTCAGCTGCAGTCCACTTCGCTGCCCGAGCATATGAAGGCATTCGAGGCATTAAGGCTGTTTTCCAAATGGAGCCGCACAACCGTCGATATGGATTTTGTCCGTCGGCTGGGCCTTGAGGAAATCAAAAACAAGGCATACAAAGATATGTCGGCTGGGCAGAAACGTCGGCTGCACCTCGCGCTTGCGATGATCGGCGATCCCGATATCGTGTTTCTCGACGAACCCACGGCGGGGCTGGATGTGGAAGGCCGCGCCGCGTTGCATACGGAAATAAGAACGCTTAAGCAGCAGGGAAAAACCGTGATACTCGCCAGCCATGACATGGCGGAGGTAGAGTCGCTCTGCGACCGCATTGCAATTTTGAAGGATGGCCGCATCGCGTTTATCGGCACAGCGAATGAGCTCACGGAGCAGCTGCAGGATACGTTTAAAATTCTCATCAAGCTTTCAAAATCCATACCGTTCGATGAAATAAAAAGCTGCACCCGTTTGAGAAATAATCAAGGCTACGAGGTGTTTGAGACAGACAGCCTTGAAGACGGCCTCGCGGAGCTGCTCGCCGCCGCAAAAGCGCAAGGGGTTCACGTGCGCGACATCAATATTGAACACGCAAATCTGGAACAACGGTTTCTCGACATCGCGAAGGAGGGAAAATCATGAACGCGTTTTTGTATGGTATTGGTTTGCAGTGGAAGCTCGACCTGCGTAACAAAGGTGTGCTGCTCACCTATTATGTGGTGCCGCTGGTGTTCTTCCTGTTCATAGGCGGCATATTCACCTCGATCAACCCCGAGGCCTACAAGACGCTGATAGCTTCAATGACGGTGTTCGGCGTATCTATGGGCGCATTTCTGGGTGCGCCTGCCCCGCTCATCGAGCTGTACGGCGGCGAAATGAAAAAAGCGTACAAAGTCGGCGGCATCCCGCTTTGGACAGCCGCGGTTAACAACCTGATTTCTGGTCTTATCCATCTAATGATCATGAGCACACTTATTTATTTGATCGCGCCGGTGGCGTTTCACGCCGAGGTGCCCGCTTCCGCGCTCACTTATTTCGTGACTCTCGCGGTGTTTATCACCGCATGCTTATCCATCGGTACACTTCTTGGGCTTTTCGTGAAAAGCAGCTCCAAGCTCACGATGATATCACAAATCATCTTTCTGCCCTCCATCATGCTTTCTGGCATCATGTTCCCCGCCGATATGCTGCCGGAAGCGCTGCAAGGTGTCGGCAGGATATTCCCTGCCACATGGGGCTTTGAGAGCCTTGGCGGGAGCGGATGGAATACCACAGGCTTGCTTGTGCTGGCCGGCATTTTTGCAGTAGCCACGCTCATTAGCGCTTGGCGAATCGGCAAGCTTAAAGCTGATTAAGAAGCGTCAGCTTCTTCAATCGCTTCGCATTCAGAATGACAAAATAAGTGTATTTGTACGTTATCTGATTATCCGGTATACCGGCTCTAGGCTGTCGATTGACGGAGGGAGTAACCGTTATGCTTTTCCCTCCCCCAGTCGCCTGTCGGCGCCAGCCCCCTCATCTGATGGGGCCGCTTTGCAAGGTTCGCAGACATGCCTAAGGCCGGTGCCAAACGGCACCGGCCTTTTTGACCCTTTCTGTTCATTCACCACTTCACAATGCGGTAATACACCTTGGCTGTGAGCTTGTAAACGACCAGATATAGCAGCACAAACACCGCGCAAACGCCGCCGATGCACGAGAGTACCAAACCCCAGTCATAGAGCATGAACGTCTGAAGCATACGCGCCATGATCTTGGACGCGAACACCATGTGCAGTATCGTCATGCCGAGCGGTATAAAGAACACCCAAAGCACTTGCCTATTAATCGTGGCCTTCACCTGCTTGTCATCCATGCCCACCTTTTGCAGTATCACAAACTGCGCTTTGTCCTCATACCCTTCAGATATCTGCTTAAAATAGATAATCAGCACTGTGACCGCCAGAAACAGTATACCGAAGAACGCACCAAGGAACAGCAAGCCGCCATATAGTCCATATCCGTCCTGGCGTGCGGTATACACATCGCTCACAAAATGCGAACCCTCCGGAAAGGTTTGAATGGTAAGCGCCTGCAAACTGTTCACAAAAGACATGCAATCCTCTTCGCTGCCATCCACATCAAAGCGCATGCCGCCGTCGAAGTAAATCAAATTCGGCATATCCATCCATTTGGCGTCCGGGCTGACATAGTTATTACGCACAAACTCCCCTGGCATTTCGTACGTCAGCTTTTCTTTATCCGCGCTTACAGCCACGCCTTCCTTTTCTGCAAGCGAAACGATGGCGCTGTCAAAATCGTGCACGACTTGCTCATCGGTATCTTTTTCAATGCGTACAAGTACATCGTACGGATGCATCCCCGAGAGCATTTCTTCCTGCCCTAAGTACAACGAGAGCGTTCCGGCTACCGTCACGATCAGCATCGTTGAAAGTATGCATATGGTCGCGAGTGATTTTGCGTTCTGGCGCATGCGCTGGAACATACCGCCGATCGCGATAAAGTTACGCGTCTTATAGTAGAGCTTTTTGTTGGCGCGAAGCGCGCGGAGCGCCGAGATACTGCCCGATGTGAACAGAATATTCGTCGCAACAATCACCAGTATCGCGAGCAGGAAGAATACACCCAGCGCAACCCCGGGCTGCACGATGCTCCATGCGTAATAGTAAGCCGCCGCAAGGCAGATCACACCAAGTATCGTCAGAGGGATCATGAGTTTGGAATCCTTCTCGCCCTTCTTTTCACTGCTCATCAGTTCGATCGGGCTTGAGACTCTGACCTGCCTTAAGTTCAGCAGCGATGTGATCACAAAAATGCCAAAGAACAACAACAGTGTAATGGTATATGCCGTGGGCGCGATAGAAAACACACTCCCCGGTACGGCGTGGATCATCTTTATCAGCACCAAAAAGAGCAGCCGTCCAAACACCAGCGCGATAATGATGCCGCAGATCACACCCGCGCTTAGTGTCAGCAGGTTTTCCCAAACAAGCACGCGCGTCACATGGCGTTTCTCAAGGCCGAGTATGCCGTACAGCCCGAATTCTTTTTTGCGTCTGCCAATTAAAAAATTGTTGATATATATCATAAAAAAGAACGCGAATATGCCAAACACCACGAGTCCGAAATTAAACAGCATAGATGCTGTTTGGCCTGTGGGCAGGTTGGCAAGCCCGTCCGAAAACATGAGCCCTCCAATCAGCATAAACACACCGCTGATAATCGCCGTTGTTAATATATACGGAAAAAAGGTCTTGCGGTTGCGGCGAATGTTGCTCCAAGCCAGCCGCAGATAGAACGCTTTAAGCAATGTCCGCACCCCCATCCGACAGCACGGAAAGATTGGCTACGATGCGCTCGAAGAACGCGTGGTTGTCGTTATCACCGCGGTATATCTGCGAGAAAATCTCACCGTCACGGATAAACAGCACGCGCGAGGCGTGACTCGCCGCAAACGCGCTGTGCGTCACCATCAATATGGTTTTGCCGTCCTTATTCAACGCATGAAAGTTACCCAGCAAGTTCGCCGATGCTTTGGAATCGAGCGCCCCTGTCGGTTCATCGGCGAGTATCAGCCGCGGCTGTGTGATCACCGCGCGCGCCACGGCGGCACGCTGTTTTTCTCCGCCAGAGACCTCATATGGGAATTTGGGGAGCAGTTTTTCGATGCCCAGCATATTTGCAATAGGCATAATGCGTTTCTCCATCTCGGCAATCGGCGTTTGCGACAGTACCAATGGCAGCAATATGTTGTCCTTTATTGAAAAGGTATCGAGCAGATTAAAATCTTGAAACACAAACCCCAAGTGCTTTCTGCGGAATTCGGACAGCTCTCGGTCGCGAATAGTCGAGAAGCCTTTACCGTCCAGCATCACGTCGCCCTCCGTCGCGCGATCCAGCGAGGCGATGATATTGAGCAACGTCGTTTTTCCACTGCCCGAAGGGCCCATGATGGCCACGAACTCGCCCTCACTCACATCAAAACTCACATGATTCAATGCCACGCATTGCTGCATGCGCAGCTTCATATTATAAATTTTTTTGACATTACTGACTTTTAACAGTTCCATTGTATCCTCCAAAAATTGATCATGGAAACATGATATATTGAAAAAAGCCACGCTTCCATCGCGCAGGCTTACATTTCAGGGGGCAAAACGAACATTTTTGTCACATAAAGATGTCTGTGCGAGTTTGGGGAAAAGTCAGCGTTACCTTCGTACCTATGCCGACCTTGGAATCAACGGTTATCGTGATGCCCAGCGCATCCGCCGCCTTCTTCGCAAGATACAGCCCAATTCCCGACGCGCGGTTATCCAGCCTGCCGTTGCAGCCCGTATAGCCCTTCATGAATATTCTTGGCAAATCCTCCGCGCGTATGCCGATGCCCGTATCTTCAATAACGAGCTGCGCATCCTGCATATATATCTTTATACTGCCCGAATAGGTGTACTTGATCGCATTGGAAAGTATCTGCTCCAATATGAAACCCAGCCACCTTTTGTCGCTCATCACTTTCCTGTCTGTCGGAACCATGTCCAGCAACAGCTTTCGATACACAAACAGCACCGCGTATTTTTTCACACTTGCGGACACGATGTCTTCCAGCAAGCAGCGCTCGATCACAAGGTCGGACGCGATATCCGTCAGTTTGACGTAGCGCAGCGCGAGATCGGCGTACTGCTCGATCTTAAACAGCTCCTGCTTTATCACGCCCGCCGTGTCGCCGTCCATATTTTGCAGCACAAGGCTTAGCCCTGCAATCGGCGTTTTTATCTGATGAACCCAAAGCGTGTAGTATTCAAGAGAGTCGTTATGGGTTGTGTCAAGCTGTTGTTTGATGGTATCGTATGCACTGCCAAGCTTCTGCAAGCAGCGTACGTAATCGGCTTCCAGTGCATCGGAAGGCTCCGGCAGCTCGCGCGATGCATTGCAGAGCGTTGCGGATAGACCTTCCAGTATCCGTCTGTGCCGCATATAGCGCGTGCCGTCTATAAACAGTATCAGAACGAGAAAGAAGCCCATGAGCCCCACCGTATACCCGGCATATACCATACTCTGATTGGCTAAAAACTGAACAAGCAGTGTAAGTGCGGCTGCAAGGAAAAAGAAAAGAAGAAGTGTAAAACGGTATTTGAGGTACGAAAGCAGCTTAATCATGAACAGCGTATCCCTTCCCCTTATGTGTGACGATGCAATCTTGCAGCCCTGCCTCCTCGAGTGTCTTTCTCAGACGGTTGACGTTGACAGTTAATGTGTTGTCGTCGATGAACTCATCGCTGTCCCAAAGCGCCAGCATCAGCTCCTCACGGCTCACCACATTTCCCTTTTTAGCAAGCAACTGCTGCAATATGCGCGCTTCATTGCGCGTGAGCACTGTCCGGCTTTCGCCGCGCACGAGGCTTAGCGCGCTTACGTCCAGCGCTGCATCGCGCAGCGTTAATAGATTCGCCATTTCATAATCGTAGGTGCGCCGCAGCATCGCTTGTATCTTGGCGGTGAGCACCTCCATGGAAACGGGTTTGGCGATATAATCATCACCGCCCATATTCACCGCCATCACGATATCCATGTTATCAGACCGAGAGGATATGAATATCACGGGCACCTTGGAATGCTTTCTGATCTGGCCGCACCAATGATAGCCATTGAAGAAAGGCAGTGATATATCCATGAGCACAAGATGCGGCTCCGCTTTCTGCCACGTGCCCAAAACGTCAGTAAAGTCTCTGACTGTTTGAACATCGTAGCCCCAACGCATTAGGCTTTGCTTTATTTCGTTTGCGATCACAGCATCATCTTCCACGATCAATATCTTATACATTGACATTTCCCTCATTAAATATATCCAGAGTATACCACATCACTGCCAAAATCGCGATATCGGGACAGAAAAGGCCGGTATCAATGAATGATACCGGCCTCGTTATTATATTTAGCAGCAATTCTGCTTACAGGCTTTTGATTCTCTCTTCAAGAGCAGCCAATTCGTCTTCCAACGCCTTGGGCATCTTTTTGGCCTGATCGTTGTATTTGGCGTAATGCTCTTTGATAGATTCGACTTCGGCAAGCCATTCGTCCTTCTCGATCTTCAAGAGCTCAGCCATATCGGCTTCGCTGACGTCAAGGCCGGAGGTGTCCAGCGCGTCTTTTGTGGGCATGTAGCCGATCGCTGTTTTGTCCGCCTTGCCGATGCCCTCTACGCGCTCGAAAATCCACTTGAGCACGCGGCTGTTCTCGCCGAAACCCGGCCACAGCCACTTGCCGTCTTTGTCCTTGCGGAACCAGTTGACGTAGAAGATTTTCGGAAGCTTATCGGCATCCGTTGCTTCGCCGATCTCGAGCCAGTGCTGCAGGTAATCGCAGACGTTGTAGCCGATGAAAGGCAGCATCGCAAACGGATCGCGGCGAACCTGACCGATTTTGGCGGAGATAGCCGCAGCTGTGATCTCGGAGCCCATGATGGAGCCAAGGAACACACCGTGCTGCCAGTTAAAGCTCTCATGCACAAGCGGAATCGCGCTCGGGCGGCGTCCGCCGATAAGAATCGCGGAAATCGGCACACCTTTGGGATCTTCCCATTCAGGCGCAATCACCGGGCATTGCCCAGCAGGCGCTGTGAAACGTGCATTCGGGTGAGCGGCAGGCGCATCAGCACCCGGAGCCCAGTCTTTACCCTTCCAGTCGATGAGATGATCCGGTGCATCATAGCCGATGCCTTCCCACCACACATCGCCGTCGTCCGTCAGACCGACGTTTGTGAATATGGAGTTCTTGTCTGAGCTGTGCATGGCGTTGGGGTTGGAATCCATCGAGGTGCCGGGTGCCACGCCGAAGAATCCGTATTCAGGATTGATCGCGTACAGACGGCCGTCTTCGCCGAACTTCATCCATGCGATATCGTCGCCGATGGTCTCCACCTTCCAGCCGGGGATTGTGGGAATCAGCATGGCGAGGTTGGTTTTGCCGCAGGCGCTCGGGAAAGCACCGGTGACGTATTTGACATTGCCCTCAGGGCTGGTCAGCTTAAGTATCAGCATATGCTCAGCCATCCATCCCTCGTCTCTTGCCTGCACAGAAGCAATACGCAGTGCGAAGCACTTTTTGCCGAGCAGCGCGTTGCCGCCGTAACCCGAGCCGTAAGACCAGATCATTCTGTCTTCTGGGAAATGGCTGATGTATTTCTGTTCAATCGGCGCACACGGCCATGGTACATCTTCCTGACCTTTTTCTAAAGGTGCACCCACTGAGTGCAGACACGGCACAAACTCGCCATCGCCCAGCACATCAAGTACCGCTTTGCCCATGCGGGTCATGATGCGCATATTGGTCACAACGTAAGCGCTGTCTGTTATTTCTATACCGATCTTGGAAATCGGAGAGCCAATCGGACCCATGGAGAACGGAATCACATAGAGTGTTCTGCCCTTCATGCAGCCCTTGTAAAGGGACTTCATGGTCGTTTTCAGTTCGTCGGGATCGACCCAGTTGTTGGTGGGGCCGGCATCTTCTTCTTTCTTAGAAGAAATAAATGTTCTGTTCTCAACGCGCGCCACGTCGGACGGGTCGCTGCGGAACAGATAGCATCCAGGGCGTTTTTCGGCATCCAGTTTTTCTGCCGCACCGGAGTCTACCGTCTCCTGGAGCAATCTTTGGTTTTCTTCTTCGGAACCGTCGCACCAGTAAACCTGGTCCGGCTGGCACAGATTGGCCACTTCGTCTACCCATGCCAAAAGCTTTTTGTTCGTTGTCATTGTCATTACTCTCACCTCTTTTTTGAATTTTTCGAAAATCAAAATTTCCTTTTGATTCGTGACAAAACCGTAGTATTCTTATTATAACTGTTTTTTAACCGAAAATGAATCCCCTAATGAAAGTTTTTTTTTTAATTCCTGCGTATTTTTCAATTATACCATCCAAATACATGTCAGTATATATTTCTATTGCTTATTTTTTCACAATCTTTTTGCTACTTGTCCCTATTTTATCGTCTTTTTTTGTTCCAATGAATTCATGTTATAAGCATATGTTTTTTAACTCACATCATCACGTGATGATTTATATGATATCAATGAACCAACAGCGGAAATAAAGTTTCCAAGAATATTTTCCTGGTTCGGTGTTAATCCTTCTGTCATAATCTCGGCAAGAATGGCCGCCAACGCCGTACCCGAGCGCGACGGGAGCACCTCGAGCCAGCTTTTTGGCGCGTAATCTACAAAATCATTGGTTTTGTCTGTCTCACTGGTGTTTTTTATTGACTTTTCGGGATTGCTGGCGTGCGGATCATACCACGTCATATAAAACTCCAAACCAATCTATTGCGACAGGCGGCCTAGATTATCATATTCACTCCTTTTCATTTCGTTCCGGTGGTAAATGAATCATCCATAAATAAGACATTTTTAGTTTTTACATAAGCTATGATGATTATTATGGAGGCTTGCGTTATAATGGGAAAATAAAAAATCGGGCAAAGGGACATAAGCTACTTTGCATCATGGAGAGACAATGAAAAAAGAATACAGTTCTGTGGCTGTCAAAGGGTTCTTTATTGGCATCGCGAATATCATTCCGGGCGTGTCCGGCGGCACACTGGCGTTGGTGCTAAAGGTTTATACACGCATGATGAACGCCATAAATAACTTTTCGTTTTATACAATCGTCTCATGTATAAAGGCACTGTCGTTAAAAAGACAACACATTGATGCCTTTAAGAAGGAAATGAAGAAGGTGGATATGGCCTTTTTGCTGATATTGCTTTTGGGCATTGCAGCTGCTTTCATCGCGTTTTCCAAGCTTATGACGTCATTGCTCGTTTCATATCATGAAATTGTTTATGGCTTTTTCTTCGGGCTTATTTTGGCCTCCGTCGCAGTGCCGTTTATGGAGATTAAGAACAAAAACGCTGCCGCTTTCATCTGCATGGCAGTCGGAGCGGCACTCGTCGTGCTGCTTGCTGTGTTTGCACCTGAAAAATCTGCCGTTCAGACTGCTGTCTCGCAGGAAAACGTTTCATACTGGGGACGATTGCCAATGGTGCTGCTGACCGGTATCCTCTCCACCTCCGCCATGATATTGCCCGGCATCAGCGGCTCGTTCATCTCTTTGCTGCTCGGTCAATATTTCTTTTTGCTTGAAGCTGTATCAAAGGCCAACATACCCGTGCTGCTCACCTATGCGGTGGGCGCGGTGG
Source organism: Bacillota bacterium (assembly GCA_023399095.1). GTDB lineage: Bacteria > Bacillota > Clostridia > Christensenellales > SZUA-584 > SZUA-584. Next base: position 3,575 of record JAEWQS010000111.1, on the reverse strand, counting down.
CCGGTCTTAAACTGCTGGCCAAAGCCATCAATGTGATGCTGGATAAGTTCCCCGATGCCTTGATGGGCGTCTTAACGGGGCTCGTGGTCGGGTCTTTGTTTGTGACATGGCCGTTCAAGCAAACGTATTTATCAGGCAGTGAAACGCAATACGGGCGCAATATACTTCCTGCTTCGTTCAGCGCTAACGAGTGGTTCACAGTCGGCGCGGCAGTTATCGGCATACTCATCGTGGTGGCCGTGCTGTTGCTCGGCAGAAAAATCAAAAAGACGGATAATGTGCCATTGTCGTGATAAAGAAAGGACTTTACATTCATTTCAGCCGCTTTTAAAGCATTTTCTTATGCCTTTCGGTTTGCCGCAATAAGGTAACCCGCTGTCACTATCGACGCGATGCCATCCAGCACCAGCAGCGTCTTAAAGAATTGATTGCCAACGAAATTCATACCCGGGTTGAACTTATCCACGATAAAAAACGTAATCAGCATGACTGACAGAATGATGCAAATATGAGGAATAAGCTTTCTAACCATCATTTTCTCCTATTCGTCAGCAATGTATACGATATCGCTGACACTGCGCCCGCCTTTATACGGCTGATTCACAAATTCGTTATGCAAAACCATCTCTGAGGACTGTCCGCCGTCCAAATTATAGGCCACGCTACACCCAAGTTTATAGAATAGCTTAGACATTTGCTGCAGCGTCATACCATTCGAATAACCCGGCTGCCGTCCGTCCACCAGAACAAAGCAGTAATGGCCGGGTTCATAGTATCCGATCGCCGTTCGCGGGTTCGCACGCGTCAGATCCGAATCGAATTTTGTCATAGGCTGGCCGTTCTTTAGCAGCATAGGCCCAAATGTCCAAATCTGATATGCCCCCTCCGATTTGATTTTCTCCATATCCAGTTCCAATGCTGTCAGCGTCTGCATACTGCCGTCGTTATTCATTACCAAGACATCTTTATACTTTTCTTCCCGGTACAGTACACCGTTACGCACCACAGGCCCTGCGTTGTTGCCGTAGTAATCGCCGTTGATTGCGAGTATCGCATTGTTCTGAGCTGCGATGACATCGGTTTCGTCATGAAGCCCTTTGCCATATTTGCCTTTCGCAAAAGCCGTTTTGAAATACTTTATGTCTTTGAGGTAAATATCAGCCACATAATATGTCACTTCATCCGTTTGCACTTTTTCAATGACTATACTGGTGTTCGCGCTCTTATATGAGTTCTTGGTTTTCTCCACATCACCGTCCGTAAACAGCCCCTTAAATTTCGCACCCCACATGGAACCATCCTGAATGGCCGCAAACTCCTCTACGGATGAGTTTGACATTTCAGTTTTTGCAAGAGCGGAGGCTTTCGCATTGGAGCCGTCGCTGACTGAGCGTGGAAGAAACTGCGCATTATTGCTTAAATCCTGCGGAAGCAAAAAATAGTATAACGAAAAAATGTACAGCGCCAATGCCGCGATCAGTAAATCTAGAACGATGACCGTCGCTATAGGTATTCTTTTTTTTATTTTTTTATTGGCATCTCCCCGATGCTGCCCCTCTGAAGCGTTGGGGCTCTGTGTCTTCTCGCTCAAAAATGATTGTGCCTCAAGCTTTCATGATTATTGATTATATTCATTTGTTCCACAACAAAAAAATATTCATATTGTCTCCCCCATATGCGCAGTATGCTGCCGTTAAAGAAAGAATAAAAAAACGCATCGCAATCCTTGACGTGCGACACGTTTGAACCTTCTAATATGATTACTTGAATATGTACTTGCGCTGCACCGTATAGCTCACGAAAAACAGCGGCACGTCCACCATGAACTTAGACAGCAAACCCGACACGCCCACCACCGTCAGCAAATCTACACCCGTTGACCCAAGCACCATGATGGTCAGCGCCAGCAGATAATATTTGAAGACGCTGTATTTCCTACCATTCGCAAATACGATATGGCGATTGATCATGTAATTGACAAACGAACTGACTGCGCGCGCGAGCACATAGCAAAGCCAGTAATCCAGCTTAAAGACGGCGCTCAGCAGCAAAAATATGCCGTAGTCCACCACAAACGACGCGAGCGACGACGTTAAGAATTTGAGTATTTTGCCGTAAATCAGCCACGAATCGCGCAATGGATGAAAATGTGAGCTTTTGTTATCCTCAATATACACCGTTTCTATGGGCACTTCCATGTATTTGATGCCCCACCGCTCCATATTAAGCAGCATGTTCATCTCATACTCATACCGGTCGCCTTCGAGCACTGTGAGCTCAGCAAATAACTTTCTTGGCAAGCCGCGCAAACCCGTTTGCGTGTCTGTCACCTTAAGCCCTGTCGCAAGCCGGAAAATGCCGCGTGTCAGTGTGTTGCCAAAACGCGAACGTGCCGGTACATTGCCTGAAAACGCTCTTGCGCCGATCACAAGCACATCAGGATGCTTGGTCATTGTGTCCATCACGAGACAGATGTCATTGGGCGTATGCTGCCCGTCCGCATCCGCCGTCACAATGCCCTTCACATGCGCCTGCTTCTTAAGGTATGCAATGCCGGTTTTGAGCGCCGCGCCCTTGCCTTTGTTCTCCGTGTGATAAAGCACATAAGCGCCCGTTTGCGAAACCTGCTCGAATATAGGCGCGTAATCCGCACCGCCGCCGTCATCCACGACCACGACTGTTATGTCTTTGTCACGCAGCTTTGCAACCAACTGCACCAGTTTCTCGTCCGGCTGATAGGCCGGAATCAACACTGTATATCCTTCCACGCTATCTCCTTCGATAAATTCCCAAGCTATTATAACCTACGGCAAAGCAATTATAAAGACTGCAAATAAAAACGAGGCAAATCTTTTATAAAAACACGGTAAGAATGCTTCAAAGCCAACAGCCAAGCTCGATTACCAAATAAATCCGTCCTGATTGTTGCGCAGACACAGCCTTTATATTACACTATTTATAACAACTATTCTCACTGAACCGTACATGGGCAATTCACTTATGGAGGCACTTCGTTATGGCAGCTTGGTGGCAGGAACGCATTGTGTATCAAATTTATCCCCGCAGCTTTGCGGATAGCGATGGAGACGGCATCGGCGACATTCCGGGCATTATCGCGCACCTTGACGCGCTCAAGGACTTAGGTGTCGGCATCATCTGGCTGAGCCCGGTGTACCGCTCCCCCGGTGCGGACAACGGCTACGACATCAGCGACTACCGAGACATCAACCCCGAATTCGGCACGATGGCGGATATTGACGCGCTGATCGGGGAAACAAACAAGCGCGACATCAAGCTCGTGATGGATCTCGTGATCAACCATACGTCGGACGAACACGCATGGTTTCAAGCCAGCCGCGATAAGAACAGCCCCTACCGCGATTATTACATATGGCGGCCCGGCAAAGACGGCGCCCCACCTAACAACTGGACGAGCTTCTTCGCGGAAGACTGCTGGGAATACGACGAAAGAAGCGGCGAATACTACCTTCACCTTTTTGCCAAGGAACAGCCGGACTTAAACTACCACAACTCCAAGGTGCTTGAGGAAATCAAGGATATCATGCGGTTCTGGC
>JAEWQS010000069.1 GCA_023399095.1 Bacillota bacterium | reverse complement strand
GCCGCGTTTTGCATCTCTGTGTTCGTGCTGTGCGCGCTATATGTGATATTTTCATTGCTTGAACGCGGCCGCAAACGCATTGTCGAATTGGTTGTGGCGGGCTGCGCGGGCGCTGCAAGCGCCGTGTACGCCTGGTATATCCTCTCGGGCAGCATGTCACGGTTCTTCGTTGAAGACGCGTCGCTCACAAGCCGCCCCGGCATCATGCCTTTTGCGCTGATTGGCTGGGCCGCGATGGCGCTGTTTATGGCGTTTGTTGTTCTGCATGCGGCAGCGCTGCTGGGCGGAACAAGCAGAGTGATAAACGGCGTAAGCGAAGACGCAAACGATTATGGATTTTAACTGAAATCACACTTAAAGGCGCGCGGTATTCACACTGTGCGCTTTTTGTTATTTTGTTGCCTTGTCAAACCAAAATCTCTTATCGGGATGAAACGTCTTTTCCTTGATGTTGATGACAAGCTCCTCAAGCGCCGCGTATAACGCCACGGCTATCACAACCCACCCCACAGTTTTGTCACTAATGAGATAAGTAAGCGGCAGCACGAAAAAAAGCAGCAACCCTGTGGCTTTGTTGGCCCAGGTGTGCAGCACGCCGAATATTTTGTGCTTCAAAAACACCACAAGCATGCTTAATATCCGCATCGCTGTAATTGCAATGAGCCATGGCAAAAAATATGAGATCATACCCTTTTCAAACAGCTTGAATACAATGACGCCCACCATGAGCAGATCGGCGGCAGAATCCAGCCGTGCGCCCAAAGTGCTCTGCAATTTGAGCTTTCGGGCCACAATGCCGTCCAGCAAATCGGTAAAGCCGCATAAAAAGTAGAGCCCCAGAAAAGGGCCTATGTTCATTGGCAGCAGCAGGCAAAGCGACAGCGGTATACGAAAAAGTGTGATGATATTGGCGGCGTGCCTCTTCATGATGTGATTCCTTTCAAGCAATCCTTGAAGTGAGTATAACACGGCTCCTTGCATACGTCTTATTGAATTAACGGATATTTTCACTTCTGGTATGATATCTAAAAACATTGGTACCTTATTTCATTTTTATACATCTGCATAACGCAGTTGTCTGAATTTTTTTTATGCAGAATGAATATCTGTTGAATAAACATCACAAATATAATATAATAACAAGCAAATTAAATTTATAAACTGGGGGAACCTATAATGAAAGCATTGAAGACAATCGCCTCGCTGGTAATGGTATTATGCGTGGTATTTGCATTTGCTGCATGCGCGCCGCAGACTGACAAGCCTGCCGCATCGGAATCACCCGCCGCGACTGAAGCGCCTGCCGACGAATCGGCTGAAGTGACAGAATCACCTGTTGCCGAAGAGACTGACGCCACGGGCGGCACATTGAAAATGGCGACAAACGCCGCTTTCCCGCCGTATGAATACTACGAGGGACAGGAAATTGTGGGTATCGACGCCGAAATCGCAAAGCTCATCGCCGATAAGCTGGGTATGGAGCTGGTCATTGAAGACATGGAATTCGAGTCCATTATTACTGCGGTCAACAGTGGCAAGGCAGATATAGGGATGGCCGGTATGACGGTTACAGACGAGCGGAAGGAAGCAGTTAACTTCTCCCAATCATACGCAACGGGCAAGCAAGTTATTATTGTCAAACAAGATTCTGATATCGCTTCCGCAGATGATTTTGAAGGCAAGTCCATTGGTGTGCAGCTATCCACTACAGGTGACCTGTATGTCACTTGGGACTATGTTGACACCGGACTCGCACAGATCGAGCGTTTCAACAAAGGTGCGGATGCTGTGCAGGCGCTGCTTCAGGGCAAGGTCGACGCAGTTGTCATCGACAACGAACCCGCTAAGGTGTTCGTATCCGAAAATGAGGATCTTCAGATCCTTGAGACCGAGTATGTTTTAGAAGAATATGCTATCTCAATCTCAAAGGACAATACATCTTTGCTTGAGCAGATTAATGCTGCGCTGGCAGAATTGACGGCATCCGGTGAGATCCAAGCGGTCCTTGACAAGTACATTACCGCTTCCTAATCGAAAAGCTTGACATAAAAGGTCTTTCGTTGATACCTTTTCAAAGGCAGAGCAAAAACGATTGGCAAGGGCTGCCTAACCACAGGCAGCCCTTATCTATTATTAAATACATCATATAAATCGAAAAAGGAGGTATACGTTCATGGCTGAATGGTGGCAAGAATTTGCTAATGATTTTACACGTGCCTTCATCACCGATGATCGTTGGCGGTACCTCATAAGAGGCCTCGGCAACACCCTACTCATCACGCTGTTTGCGATAATGATCGGTATCGCCCTCGGCTTTCTTGTGGCAATCATCCGTGCAACACATGACAAAACGGGCAAAATGAAATTCGCTAATGCCCTGTGCCATCTCTTTATCACTGTTATTCGCGGCACGCCCGTCATGGTTCAAATTCTCATCGCATACTTCATAATATTCGCATCCTCCAACAATAAGCTGCTTGTCGCGATTCTCGCATTCGGCCTGAACTCAGCAGCTTATGTAGCAGAAATTTTCCGCGGTGGCATCATGTCCATCGACGCAGGCCAATCTGAAGCGGGTCGTAGCCTCGGCTTCAACTATCGCCAGACAATGTGGCATATCGTGATGCCGCAGGCGTTTAAAAACGTCGTGCCCCCGCTCGCCAACGAATTCATCGTACTATTAAAAGAAACCTCTGTTGCGGGTTATATCGCGCTAGAGGACCTCACACGCGGTGCGTTTATCATAGGCGGTACAATTTACGATTATACATTACCGCTTATCGCGGTTGCACTGATCTATTTGCTGCTGGTTGTATTGCTTTCCATGGGCGTTCGCCAGCTTGAAAGGAGGCTCAACCGCAGTGATCACTGATAATATACTGATTCGTGTGGAAGGTCTTGAAAAGCATTTCGGCAAACTGGTGGCGCTGGACGGCATCACCACGCAAATCGCGCAGGGTGAAGTCACCGTGGTGGTCGGCCCTTCGGGCTCCGGCAAATCCACTTTCCTTCGCTGCTTGAATCTTCTCGAGGTGCCCACAGGCGGGCGCATTTTCTTCGAGGGTGTCAACATCACCGACCCCAAGGTAGATATCAATATCCACCGCCAGAAGATGGGCATGGTGTTTCAGCAGTTCAATCTGTTTCCTCATATGAAGGTGCTCAAAAACATGTCGCTCGCTCCCATGAAGCTGCTAAAGCTCTCTCAGGATGAAGCTGAAGAGCGTGCTATGACGCTATTGAAGCGCGTGGGGCTGGCGGACCGCGCCGATGCTTATCCCTCACAGCTCTCCGGCGGCCAGAAGCAGCGTATCGCGATTGTGCGGGCGCTGTGCATGAACCCTGATGTAATGCTGTTTGACGAGCCCACCTCCGCGCTGGATCCTGAGATGGTCGGCGAGGTGCTGGATGTGATGAAATCACTTGCGGTCGGCGGCATGACCATGGTGGTCGTCACGCATGAGATGGGTTTCGCGCGAGAGGTCGGCACACGTGTGATATTCATGGACGAGGGCAAAATTGTGGAGGAAAACAGTCCCAAAGAGCTGTTCGAAAATCCCCAGAGCGATCGCTTAAAAAGCTTTCTTGCCAAGATATTATAACTAATTGTATCGATCCTATTAAACGGCAGAGCAACCTGCCGTTTTTCATTCTCATCTATTTTCGCAGAATACATATGTTGACACATACGTTTTACCGGAATTATAATGGCATAAATCCAAGGCAGTACCGAATCAGTCTGTGCATGCCCACTAAGAGGTGACTATATGAATGTATACGCTTATAAAAAAACAGATGCTTTTACGTCAGGGAATTCGCTTGGAAATCCGGCTGCCTGTCTTTATCTTAAGCAAGACCAGTCGCTGACCGATGCGCAGATGCTTGATGTGGCCAAACAGCACAAGGGCTTTGTTTCGGAGGTCGTCTTTTGCACGCAATCTGAAGAAGGTATTGATCTCATCTACTATTCTTCGGAATGCGAAGTGGATTTTTGCGGCCATGGCACGATCGCCTGCATGCACAGTCTCATCAAAGGCTCGCCGCGTTTATTGTCTCAAAGCGAGCTCACCATCAGCACACGCAAGAAGGGCGCGCTTACGGTATATAATCGTATCGCCGAGGATAATGCCGTGTTCATTTCGGCTCCGGAGCCTGTTTTCATAGGCACAGCTTTGACCAATCAGGCAGTGGCTGAAAAACTGGGGCTCAAAGAGAACCAGTTGGCATCCGAATATCCGCTGGATGTGATCGACGCGGGGCTTAAAACGCTGATCGTGCCCGTTAAGTCATTCGCGGACGAAATCAGCATCTATCCGGATGAACCGCAATTAAAAGCATTCTGCGAAACAAATAATATTGACATCATACTGATCTTCTCGATGCAGACGCAAGACAGCAGTGCTCACGCGCACACGCGCGTTTTTGCGCCGCGCTTTGGCTACCTTGAAGACCCAGCCACAGGCTCCGGCAACAGCGCCTTTGGTCATTATATGCGAAAATACAGTCTCTGGAACGGTGATGCCGTCGATATTGAACAGGGCGGTGATGACCGCGTATTCAATACCGTCAAGCTCAAGATGCAGGAAAGCCAGCTGCTTTTCGGCGGCAGCGCCACCGTTCGCATAGATGGGCAATATTTTATTTAAAACTACGATACTTTATCAGGTTTTTCGATGACATTTTTTTCGGGATCTCTATTTTTATCCCGGATATTTTCTTTTACCCCTTTACAGCGTAACAGTGTTATGTTACGCTACTATTGCAATAGGAGGAACGACTCATGCAAGAAGAATTGATAAGCAAAAAAGAATTGCTGGAACGCGCGGACATTTCCTATGGTCAGCTTTACCGATGGAAGCGCAAAGGGCTGATACCCGAGGAATGGTTTATCCGCAAATCCACATATACCGGACAGGAGACCTTTTTCCCAAGAAGCAAAGTGCTGGCTCGCATCGAGAAAATCAAGAATTTAAAAGAGGATGTGTCTCTCGACGACATCGCCGACGTGTTCTCCCCCTCGCCTGACGATGTGGTGCTAAGCCCAGACGAGTTAAAACAAAAGGGCCTTATATCGACTGATGTGATGAGCATATTTTTAAAAGACCATGGCGAAGGTGATATGGATTTTAACGAAATACGGATGGCCTATATATTCAGCAATCTGCTTATGTCGGGCAATGTCAGCCTTGATGAAGGACGGCTCGTGTTGGATCTGCTGCGCACAAGCCAGCTGCGATTTGACAGCGCGAACTTTGACGCGGTACTCACGCGCAAGCTCGGCGTGTTCTGCTGCTTCGCTGTCCCTTCCGGGGCTGAAGTTTGTCTCGATAAGGATATGCGGCCGGTCAGCAAAATCAGCATACCGGCTGTCACAGAAGAATTAAAATTGAAATTGATTTAGGAGGAATATAGATGAACAATTCTGAATTGGCTGATCTTCAGATCAGCGGCTTTGGCAGTGTGCCCGGCGGAAAGTATAAATCCGTCAAAATCTTCGGGCGCGGAAAAATCACAGGAGATGTGGAATGCGGCGATTTCGTGATAAACGGCTCCGGCGAAGTCATCGGGAAAATGACGTGCAAGCAGATGATCGTCAACGGCTCGGGGCAAATGGAAGGCGAAGTCAGCGCAGACGTGTTAAAGGTTCGGGGTGCTGCCGATTTCAGCGGCAAAGTTAAGGCGAGCGACGTCTCCATATCCGGCTCTGCGACGGCTAAAAGTGGACTGGATACGCAAACAATCAAGATTAGCGGCGGCGCCAAAGTCAAAGGCAATGTGAATGCGGAACAGTTTAGCTCCACGGGTCGTTTTGAGATCGACGGGCTGCTCAACGCCGAAAATGTGGATGTGCATCTGGATTGGAGCACCAGTAAAGCCACAGAGATCGGCGGCGAAACGATTACCGTGATGTCCGGCACAAAGGGCTTTAGTTTGATATCCATCGTGACACTGGGCACGCATAACCCGCGCCTCGAAGCGAATCTGATAGAGGGTGAGAAAATCATACTTGAGAATACCTATGCCAAGGTTGTTCGCGGCAACCATATCACCATCGGCGACGGGTGTGATATCGGTGTTGTGGAGTATATTGGCTCCTTTCATAAATCCGGCAGTGCCAAGGTGGGCGAAGAAAAGAAGGTCTGATCAAAAAACGGCCTGCGTTTTATCGCAGGCCATCCAGTGCTTATCAATATTCGTAGTAATTTATATCACAACAGGGCGATAACCTGCCGCACCTCGTCGATCCAGCCTTGTATGATACGCGAATTTTCTTCAAGCCTGCTCGCGTCCTTCTCAAAGCCCTGCAGCAGCTTAAGCTGGTGCTCATAGTAACCGCGAAGCCGGACAAACAAATCTTTCTTCTGCGCCAGCTCCAGTATCTTTTTGTCTTCTGCAAGCAGCACCGTGCTTTCCAGCTCAAACTTAAACTCATCTGCCGCCAGCTTCACCTGCTTTTTAAAATCGCGCAGCACCCACTGGCGCTCAAAAACATTCCTGTCCAGCCACCCCTGATATTGCTCCTGAAATGTACGAACGGCATCCGCAATGAGGGGGAGTAGCTGCTGCAAGCCTGCATCCGATATCTCTGTCGGTTCTTGTGTCTGTTCTTGTTGAATCAGGTCAGCGCTGAGAAGCACCTGAATGGAACTGACCTCCTGCCCGTTATAGTCCCGAGCCTTCGCGACAGCCATCGCAAACCCAACGCCCGCGTATTCGGCGTCAAGGATGTGCTTGGCGTTCATGTCATAAAAGGCATCCAGCGTCATGTTCATTTGAACCGACACCTGCCGGATAGCGTCTTGCGCCGTCTGTGTTTTTACAAGCCCCGGCCCTATGCTAAAAACGTTAATGTCCGTCCCCTCGAGCTCTGCCGCCAGCGTGTTGCACACCTCCACCTGAGCGGTCTTGAACGTCTCGTACGCGCCCATGAACGGCGCCGCCCCAGACGACGGTACAAACACGATCGTGCCCTGGTTTCTCTTTTTCATGTCCGGTAGGAACTTTTGAGCGAGCATGACTGGCCCCCGCAAATTAACTGCGTAGCTTTTGTCCCAATCAGCGATGCTCACCTCATCCACAGCGCCGAGCGGCGCAATCGTGGCATTGTTAAAGACCACATCCACAAAGCCATATCTCTTTTTGAGGTTGTGATAAAGCGCCTCCACCTGTTTGTCGTCTGTAATATCGATTGGATAAGCCAACACTCTGTCCTCACCCAGTTCTCCGTTGATGCACTGCGCAGCTGCACCAGCCTTTTGCGCATCGATTTCCGCAATCACCACGTTCGCGTCCATCCAAGCAAGCGCCCGCGCAGCTTCAAAACCGATACCGCCGCCAGCACCCGTTATCAATACCGTTTTGCCGTTCAGGCAACCTTTATAGTCTGTTGCTTTTTCCATCAGCATATCATGATCTCGCTTTTATTTTTTGTTTATTATACCATGTATTGCAAGCGTAACAAAACTTAAAGACCACAGACGTCCACCAGCTTTGCGAAGATATCCGTGTTGTCGTATGAACCGCTGAAGCGCTCCGCATCCGCGCCGTACGCAAACACCGGCACAAGGCCGCCCGTATGGGCGTACGTTGTCCATCCGATGCCCGCTTTGTTATTGAGGATATGCGTCAGTGTCATGGTAAACGGCTCGTATCCGCCGTAAAGAAGCTTTGCTTCATCTGTATCTGATTCGCCGTTTCCCAGCGACTCGGAAAGCGCTGACGCCAGCTTTTCATATTCATAAGCGCTTAGCACAAGGTCCGCATTCTGTGCCAGCGCCGCGTCCGGATCATCCGGTGCAATGAGCCCGAAGTTTTCCATGATCACAGGCAGCACATCGCTCATCATGGGCTGCGGATCGGCCTTCTTCATTTCGGAAAAAATCGCGTTAAACGCCGTATATGACAGCGTCTGCCCTTCCAGTATCGAAAAATTCGTGTCGTAACCCGTTGCCGCATAGCCAAGTGCCATGCCGCCCGTTTCATGATCTGCCGTCACAACAATCAGCGTTTCCCCGGGATGCTCATCCGCAAATGCAAGCGCCTCCTCAACAGCCTCCTCGAGCACCAGCGTTTCTGCGATGGTCGTCGCCGCATCGTTGGCGTGGCAGGCCCAATCGATCATACCCGATTCACAGACCATGAAAAACCCGTTTTCGTTATCCAGCACATCGATACCTTTGCTCACAAAATCCGCCAGTGACAGGTCGTCGTCTGCCGCATCCAGCGAAAACGGCATGGCACCTGCATTTTGCAGCGCGGGGCTGACTGCGTACACCCTGCCCGAATTTCTGCCGAGCGCCATGATCTCTTCCTTCGTGTCGGCAATGGTATAGCCATTTTGCTTAAGCACATCGAACGCATCTTCCTCGTCTCCATCTTCACCGGTGGGATCAACGAGCGAACCGCCGCCGAAATAATCAAAATCACTCAGTGCCATCTGCATTGCAATATCATAATAGTCGCCTCTTGAAGGCACATGCGCGTAAAACGCCGCCGGTGTCGCATTGTTGATAGACACCGAAGAAACAATACCAATTCTTCTACCGTCCTCTTTAAACATTTCCGCGATGTTTTTCGGCTGGGTTTCTTTATCGGCCGCAAGACCCAGCACGCCGCTCTTTGTTTTAATTCCACAGGAGAGCGCAGTGCCTGTTGAAGCGGAATCGGGGCAAAAAGACGCGGCATCATAGGTGGTCGCCATGCCCGTGACAGGAAACTGTGTGAAATTAAGCTCACCTATGGCCAATTCCTCTTGCGCAATGCTGCCTTTATAAATCTGCGTCGCGTTCACCTGCGCAAACGACATGCCGTCACCGATGAACAAAAACACATACTTGGGCGTTTTATTCGAGACCTCTTTCGTATGTGCAGGCTTACCAATCTCCTGCACGGCGGGTTCGCTTGCGCCCGGCTGCTCTTCGGATGCTTCAGACGGTGAAGGCGCTCCCGAAGAGCAGGCAGCAAAAAACAATAGTATCAGACAACAAAAAACAGCAAGCGCAGATTTAATATGTGATCTCATGACGCCCTCCTAATTATTCCTTGTCAATATCATATATGCAAGAAAGGGGATTTGTAAATCGATTTCATATTGATAGGGAGATGGCAGGCCACGCAAAAGGGTAATATGGGGATTGTTTTGCGCAGCCTGCACAGAAACTAGCAACTATTTTGGCCTTAGGCCGTGGCAGAACCCGACTTTTCAGTCAAGTTCTTATTAGGGAGATGGCAGGCCACACAATATGGGGATTGTTTATGTGGCCTGCACAGGAAAATAGCAACTCTTCTGACCCCTTGGCCTTTGGCGCAATCAACCAAGGCGCTTAGGGAGATGGCGGGCCACACAATATGGGGATTTGTGTTTTTGTGCGGCCCGCACAGGTAACAATAATTGTAACACCGCGCCCCTGCATTGCGCGTCATGTATAAGACGTATGAGAAGTGCCAAAGTGCTATCAAAAAACAAAAATAATTTATTTTTTTTGATATTTTATTTATTTACAATAGATTAATAACTTATAAAATTCCAAAACACCCACATTATATGCTAAAAACGTCTTTAGCAATGTGATTTTAGCTTTGCATACCGAGTTATTTTTCATCTCCGGCATGATGCGCGGTTTTGCCGCGTATGATGTGTTGATGGTTTTGTATATAAACCAATCACAGGAGGGAGACAAGATGACGTGCATGCAATGCGGTGCGAATAACAACGATGATGCGGTATCTTGCGCCATCTGCGGCTATAATTTTGACACAGCTGAGAATGACGGGCAGCATGCTGTGAAATTTACAGACCAGCCGCAGAACTCTGAGACGCCGGAGGCTGACGAGGAGAATAATCCCCTTAATACTGAACAGCACCCGGTATTCCCGGGGTTCGTTTATTGTATGCAATGCGGCAGACCCAATACGCCAGATGTGCGTTTTTGTCAATTCTGCGGCGCG
>JAEWQS010000067.1 GCA_023399095.1 Bacillota bacterium | reverse complement strand
ACATATCCCGTGAGTATATTCATCATCGTTGTCTTGCCCGCGCCGCTGCGGCCCAAAAAGGCAACCCGCTCGCCGTTGCCGATGGTAAACGAGGCATTTTTCACAGCATAGTGCGAACCGAATTTCTTCGAGACACCTTGAGCCTCTATCATTATAGCTCCCTTTCTTTTAGGAAAGCCCGATTTCATCGTACTTTTTTCAACCCGATTATATCAAAATCTGTATATCGCGGATGTGAATATTCTGTGAATTTCCCTTCGAAAGGGGCACATTTGCGGGAATAATCTTGCGTGTTTAACTATATATTTATTACAGAGAACGATCGTAAAAGAGAGGGAAACGGTATGAAAATTAAAAAAGCGTCATTTAAAACAGAAACGGCCTGTCAGCCCCGCTTAAGCGAGAGTATCGTGGAGGGACGGCTGTCTTTACCTCCCGAAAAAAGCGAAATTGACCGCGTTTTGTTTATACAGGGCCGCATCCATGTGAATGCGGAGCCCGCAGACGGCAAAGTGTTCATGGACGGCAGCGTGGTGTTCAGCGTCGTCTATATGACAATTGACGGCGGTATTGATGCCTTTGAGGCCTCATCACCGTTCCGACACTCCGAGGAAATGGCGGGTGCGGGTGCCGGCATGACATTATCTGCAAAGGGCAGCGTCAAGGACGTGAACTTTTCACTTGAGGACGTTCGCACCGTGTACGTGAAGGGCATCGTATCTGTCAACTTAAGGGGCAGCATGTCAAAAAGCTGCGAAGCCGTCACTGGAGCCGACAGCGAGCTTCAGGTCAGAATGGCAAAAAGGCAGCTCAAGGTGACGAGGGATCAAAAACGCGACACGATGATGCTGCGCGAAGACGTCCGTTTGCCGCAGGCGCTGCCCATTGCCGAAAAAATATTAAGCGCCGATGCTTATCCCATGGTCAGGAGCGTGCATACCGAGGAACTCAAAATCGTGGTTGAAGGCGATTTAAAGCTCAGCGTACTGTATTTGAGCACCGATAAGGGCGCCCCTTTGCAGCAGTACAACGAATCCATTCCTTTCGGGCATATTCTGGCGTCGGAAGAGCTGTCGCCGGAGGATATGATATCGGTAGATGCAAGCCTTGCCGATTTAAGCGTGAGCGTTGCGGAAGAAGCCGGAGACATATTCCGCATATCCGCCAAAATAAGCATCATGGCCGCCGCCCGTGCGGACAACGAGATTCAGTATTTAGAGGACGCTTATTCGCTGAAAAACAAAATGATGCTTAAATACGATGATCAGGCCTGCCGCCACCTTGTGCTCTCGGAGTGCACCAAAGCCATCGCAAGAAGCACAATATCCGTGCCGCCCACCGAGCCCAGTGTGTCGCGCATCGTGTGTCTCAAGGCCTCGCCCTCCGTCGCCGCCGTCCATCCCGGTACGGACCGCGTCTATATTGAAGGGCTCATGATGTTCACGCTTTGCTATACATCCGCCGAAGGCATGTGGAGCTATACGGGAGAAACGCCGTTTGAAGCCGAGGTGCAGATGGACGGCATCACAGCGGAGCAGGAAGTTGAGGTCAATGCGAATGTGGAATACTGCTCATATGAAGGAACGGGAAGAGATATCAGCGTCAAGTTCATGCTGGATGTGGAAATAAGAGCGTTTACTCAAAGCCTTATGCGGCTGGTGTCGGATATGACCGAAATGGATGAAGAACCTATGCGCAATCAGGGCATCACGATCTATTTCGCGGACGGCGGAGAGACCACCTGGGACATCGCCAAGCGCTATACGACAACGCTGGATATAGTCAAGAAGTTCAATCCGGAGATTGGCGACACTGCCGAGCCGGGCCAAAAGATACTCATCATGAGTTAGGCAAAATACATATAGCAGTCTGCGATACACTTTCCGCAGGCTGCTTTTTTTATTACCGATGACTGTCAGTGAAGTGTTCGGATCGACACAGAGGTCGATCCCTACATCATTTTCGTTTGTGTGTTTTTTCTTTTCTGCTATAATGGAACAAAAACGAGGGATTATATGAGACTAGATAAATTTTTAAAGGTATCGCGCATCATCAAGCGCCGCACAGTGGCCAGCGAAGCGTGCGATAAACAGCGCGTTTATGTGAACGGCAACCCTGCCAAGGCGGGCAAGGATATTAAAATCGGCGACGTGCTGGAGATTCACTTTGGCTCGAGCACGCTTAAAGCCAAGGTATTAAGCGTTGCTGAGACGGTGCGCAAGGAGGCCGCGGGCGATATGTACGAAATACTTGAGGAAACGCGCAATGGCTAAGACCTATGGCGTTATGCTGGCCGCAGGTAGCGGGCAGCGCATGGGTCACGACCGCAACAAGATGTTCATCCGCATCGGAAATATGAGTGTGCTGGAGCGCTCGCTGACCGCCTTTGAGCAAAGCGGCTGCTTTGACCATATCATTCTGGTTTATCGCGGCTGCGACAGGGAAGAGACCGAGCATACCGCAAAGCGGGTGTTGAATATTCCCTTTACGCTCGTTGAAGGCGGCAACGAACGCCAATACTCTGTAGAAAACGCAATGCGTATGGTTTCGGACGCGGACATCGTGGCCGTGCACGACGGTGCGCGGTGTTTTATCAAACCCGAGGTCATCCGCGCCTGCGTCGAAAAGGCGCGTGAAACGGGCGCAGCAGCAGCAGGAGTGAAAACGCGCGACACCATCAAGGTGGTGGACGGCGATATCATCAAGGAGACGCTGGACAGAAGCCGTCTCGTCAACATACAAACACCGCAGGTGTTTCGCTATGAGCTGCTTAAAAAGGCGCATGAGTCCGCCGCGGCAGATAATTTTTTGGGTACTGACGAATGCGGACTGGTCGAGCGCATCGGACATAATGTGAGCGTTGTGGACGCGGGATATGACAATATCAAGATCACCACGCAGGAGGATATTTTATTGGGACGCATGATCGCGGGGGAAACCGTGCGCACGGGAACAGGGTGCGACGCGCATAAGCTTGTGGAAGGGCGGCCGTTGATACTCGGCGGCGTGACGATACCGCACACGCACGGCCTGCTGGGTCACAGCGACGCAGATGTGCTCCTTCACGCCATCATGGACGCGCTTTTGGGCGCTGCCGCTCTGGGTGATATCGGCAAACATTTCCCGTGCACGGATGAATTCAAGGACGCATGCAGCCTCGATCTTCTTTCTCGCACGCAAGAAATTATCGAGAATAAAGGCTTCATGATTGCCAATATTGACGCGACGCTGATTATGCAAAAGCCCAAGGTTGCGCCGTATGTCAAAGAGATGCGAAGCCGTATCGCCAAAACGCTGGGCATTGGCATCGATGCCGTCAGCGTCAAGGCCACGACGACCGAAGGCATGGGCTTTGAGGGCACGGGCGAAGGCGCGAGCGCCATGGCGGTCGCGACCATCGTGGGATAAAAGCACGAAAAAGAGCCTCCCTCTTTGAGGGAGGTGGCAATTGACGGATCCATACGTCAATTGTCGGAGGGAGTAGCGAATTCAAAAACTATTTCTCCCTCAGTCGCCTAAAGGCGCCAGCTCCCCCAAAGAGGGAGCCAATAGTTCGAGCATGGAGATGGGCAAGTGTCATTACCGTATGATAAAAGTCTCATCCCTCATGCAAAAGCGATGCGCAAAAATATGACGCCGCAGGAAAGAAAGCTATGGTATGAGTTTCTTTCAAAATATCCTGTTCGGTTTCAAAGACAGAAAGTGATTGATCATTATATCGCGGATTTTTATTGCTCAAGCGCGAATCTGGTTATTTAGATTGACGGCGGCGGACATTTCACGGAAGAACAGCAGCGCTACGATCAGAGAAGGACTGATGCCTTACAAGGCTATGGTCTATGCGTACTAAGATTTTCAAACATAGACGTGACAAAAAACTTTGAAGGCGTTTGCTATGAAATAGATAAGGCTGCTATAGCCCGAACCTAAGCCTCCCTCAAAGAGGGAGGTGGCAATTGACGGATTCTTATCCGGCAATTG